>NZ_KB291433.1:56884-104172 GCF_000318295.1 Capnocytophaga sp. oral taxon 326 str. F0382 | reverse complement strand
ACAAGCGGTTCAGTTCTTGTTGTAAATCGTATAAAGGCTTCATAATAATTGACAATTGATAATTAACAATTAACCCAAAGTCCGCATTAAAATAATTATTTGCTAATAAATTCTTGCTTTTGCGGATTGTTCCCCTTCGGGGGAACGGGGGCTTTTTAGCTATTGTATAATTTAGTATTAGTAGAGTAGTCTAATTACTTTCTCTGCTGTGATAAGTGAAAGTGGTTGCGCTGATAGCAATCCGCTGGCTACATCGTTGTGCATCATTACCACAAGGGAAAGCCCCTCGGCATTTGCTGGCAAAAACGACTTCAGATTGCCCGTTGGTGATACAGCGCCTTCCTCAATATCTCTTAGGGTGATAGCAAAACCATTAGCATCTTCTACTACCAAGTCCTCCCCTACTCTATAAGCCTTATGCAACGCCAAAAGCACTACAGGGTGTTTATCCATTAGCGGATTCTTAATAGTGTTCTTTACAGCCTTTATCGTCTCGGCAAATTGCCCCGAAGCAAAACCTTTCACTGTTGCAAGGTCAGCTTGTGATAGCGGACGCTCTGAAGCTCCATCAGCCTCCCAACGAATACGCGGATTGGTATCTCCAGGATAGATGTAAAGGTCTTTTAGTTGCAACACACTGAACACACTGTTGTCTTCTTTAATATACTTCGCAGCTTTATAAGGACGATAGTTCAACGTTTTATAGATTTTACCCGTTTTGAGATTGAGCCATACCCCCTCATCTACATACTCTTTGCGTGCCTCGTTGTCATAACTGTTGAACGACAATTGCACCAAAGAAGCATTCTCCTCATATTGCCCATACTGCATCAACTCAACAAGTTTCCACACATAGCCTATTTGCTCTTCAATTGCTGAAGACAGTTCAGGCGTTCCTTCTGGATCTTCCTTGCGCGCCTTAAGGTAGTCAGTAGCTTTTTTAAGCAAAGCCGAAAGATAGTTTAAGTTGTCTACCACCGCAGTATATTCCTCATTCTTTACTTCCTCAATAGAAAGCAACAGATTGTTGAAAGCCGTTTGAATACCTCCTATGTAGTAGTTTCCTAAGTCTTTTATCTGTGTTTTGAGAGTCGCACGCATTTTAGCATCCACTGATGAAAGCCCCGTATTCACCATATCGCGCAACAGCTTTTGGGCAGTTTCGATACCAGTGAGCTGGGCATCAACCTTCTTAGTGAAAGCCGCCTTATTCACCTTCTTAGGCTTCTCGGCTTTCTCTTTGATAGATTCCTTTTCTTGGGCTTTTTTCTCTTGTTTCTTCTCTATCTTCTCACGTTTAGAGAGAATGTCCTCAGGTACTTCTCCTTCGGTAAACTGACCTGCATTCGCTTCAAAACAGTAAAGCAAACCCACAGAGTGTTTACACGGAAACTGACGACTCGGACAGTTACAGCGGAATACAGGGTTATTAGGGTCTACATAATCGGCAGAGCAGTAGTAAGGATTCTTCCCACTCCCTGCGCATTCACCCCATATAAGGTTCTTTTCTGCGTTGATTTTTAAGTTGCTGAATTTGTTTTTCTTCACCAACTCACGCCCTTTTTTAGCCGCCTCAGCATTGGGGGCAAGCTCTTCAATCTTCTGTTGTGTTACTTCTATCATATTTTATATTGTGATTTTTATATACTTTAAAGCGCAAAGATACTAAAAACAATCTAAAAAGCAAGTATTACTCTTTTGAACTCTATCTAATATCAATCAACCATCCAAAGTGTGATTCTTCCTACAAAGCTCTATGTTCTTCAGGTACTTCATCATTAAAGGCTGAAATCGGAATAATATCCCCCGAAACAGGCTGTATAATCCGGATATCATCGCCATTGTTCCTATTTACATAAAGAATAATACGTTTCAAACCGAATAGAACTATCATATCCTATCCTTATCTCATAAAACTCTTCACCGTCAATAGTAGCAGTATCCGAAAAATAACTAATACCCCTCTTCCCCTCCGAAATCGTCTCTATATACTTAGCCACTCGTTTAGCCAAAGGCAAAGCAAGCACTCTATCCTCTGCTTCTTCTAAACTGATATAAGCCGAAGTATCTTTCACAACAAGTGAATCAACAGCAGGTGTAGCTTCCTTAGCCTTCTGACTACCAAACCATTGACAGCCAAAAAGACCACCAATACATAATAATAGCAAAATCTTTACCTTATTCATAATGTAACTTATTACTTAAAAAAGAGTGCACAAAAATATAATAAAATCTTCAATTACAAAATTTTACCCTTAAATTACCAATAAATTCACTCTTTTTCTTATTTTCTATTTATAAATATTTTGTACCTTTGCCCCCAATTTACAAATCAGCTAATATACAAATCGACAAATAAACACTATGTCTTTACAACAAGAAATACAAAAGCGCCGTACCTTTGGCATTATATCTCACCCCGATGCCGGAAAAACTACCCTCACCGAAAAACTTCTACTCTTCGGAGGGGCTATACAAGAAGCCGGCGCCGTAAAATCAAATAAAATAAAAAAAGGAGCTACCTCCGACTTTATGGAAATTGAACGCCAACGCGGAATTTCCGTTGCCACTTCAGTACTCGCTTTCAATTATAAAGAACATAAAATAAACATCTTAGACACCCCTGGTCACAAGGATTTCGCCGAAGACACCTTCCGCACTCTCACCGCCGTCGATAGCGTCATCGTAGTCATCGACGTCGCCAAAGGGATAGAAGAACAAACCGAAAAGCTCGTCGAAGTATGCCGTATGCGTAACATCCCTATGATTGTCTTCATCAACAAGTTAGACCGTGAAGGGAAAGACGCCTTCGACCTCTTAGATGAAGTGGAACAAAAACTCGGCTTAAAGGTAACACCACTGAGTTTTCCCATCGGAATAGGCTATGATTTCAAAGGAATTTATAACATTTGGGAGAAGAATATCAACCTATTTTCTAGCGACAGCCGAAAGAATATAGAAGAAACTATCGCCTTCAACGACATCAATAGCCCTGAATTAGAGAAGATAATATCCGAACGTTCTGCGGCAAACCTTCGTTCCGATTTAGAATTAGTATATGAAGTATACCCAAAATTCGATCGTGAAGCCTACCTCAATGGAGAGCAGCAACCCGTTTTCTTTGGCTCGGCACTCAACAATTTTGGCGTACGTGAGTTACTCGATTGCTTTGTCGAAATCGCCCCTTCACCACGTCCCAAAGCCAGCGAAGAGCGCATCGTAAACCCCGATGAACCCTCCTTCACAGGTTTCGTCTTCAAGATTCACGCCAATATGGACCCTAACCACCGCGATCGTTTAGCATTCGTGAAGATTGTTTCAGGCACTTTTGAACGCAATAAACCCTATTTGCACACACGCCTTGGCAAGAAGCTGAAGTTCTCCAGCCCGAATGCTTTCTTTGCCGAAAAAAAAGAAGTAGTGGATATATCTTATGCAGGGGATATTGTAGGCTTGCACGACACAGGGAATTTTAAAATCGGAGATACACTCACCGAAGGCGAAATGCTACACTTCAAGGGAATACCGAGTTTCTCTCCTGAACATTTCCGTTACATCAATAACGCCGATCCACTGAAATCCAAACAATTAGAAAAGGGCATCGACCAGCTAATGGACGAAGGCGTAGCACAGCTCTTCAAATTAGATTTCAATGGTCGCAAGGTCATTGGAACAGTAGGAGCGCTTCAATATGAGGTCATTCAATACCGATTGGAACACGAATATGGAGCGAAGTGTAGTTATGAAAACTTCCCTATCTACAAAGCCTGCTGGGTAGAAGCGCCCGAAAACCCTAAAGACCCCGAATATCTCGATTTCCTACGTGTAAAACAGAAGTTCTTAGCACGCGACAAACAGAATCAATTAGTCTTCCTTGCCGACTCCGCATTCTCTATCGAGATGGTAAAACAAAAATACCCGAACCTGAAGCTACACTTCACATCCGAGTACTAACCCTTGACACCTGTCCCCTGACACCTATTACCTACCCCCTGTTACCTGAATAAACGTTTCCTCCAAGTCTCTATGTTTATGGTTGATTTGGAGGATTTTCAATCCGTTCTCCTTAGCAAAGTCAAACACAACAGGGCGCATATCTTCCTCTGTGTCAAAGGTGATTTGATATAAGAAATCATATACATTCTGCGCTGCCGACACATTTGGCAAAGCACGTAAAAGGCGTTCCTCTACACGGAAATCGAACGCTACTTCTATCACTTGTTCCTTGCCTTGCAGCTCACTCATCTTCTTATCAAGCACTATATTGCCTTGGTGCAGTACGATTACCCTATCGGCAACCGCCTGAATTTCCTGCATAATATGCGACGAAAGCAAAACTGTCTTCTCTTTGCCAAGCTCCTTAATAATATGCCGTATCTCAACCAACTGATTTGGGTCGAGTCCTGTTGTTGGCTCATCGAGAATGAGTATCTCAGGATCGTGAATAAGAGCTGAAGCGAGTCCCACACGTTGGCGATAACCTTTCGAGAGTGCCTCTATCTTTTTATTGCTCTCTGGAGTGAGTCCCGTAAGGGCAATCACCTCCTCCACTCTACTCTTAGGCACGTTGGAATATAAGTCAGCGGTGAAGCGCAAATATTCCCTCACATACATTTCGGTATACAGAGGATTATGTTCAGGCAAATAGCCAATAGTCTTCTGTGCCTCAATAGGATGCTGAAGTATATCAATACCGTTAATAGTAACCGAGCCACTGGTAGGGATCAAAGCCCCCGTGATCATCTTCATTGTTGTAGATTTCCCTGCTCCATTAGGACCTAAAAAACCGGTAATTTCTCCCTTCTGGAGCTCAAAGCTAATAGCATTTACAGCCGTTTGCTGTCCATATATCTTTGTTAATTGATTGACTGTTACTGACATTTCATTTTATTTTGGGCTCAAAAGTACAATATTTCTTTATTCTAACAAATTATTTCTAAATATATTTTAATTCCTCCCACCACTCACACCACTCCCACCACTCCCACTACTCCCACCACTCCCACTACTCCCACCACCTGCCCGTGCGGATCGCACCTCCCACCGCTCCCATATTAATTGTTAATTATCAATTGTTAATTGTTAATTATTTTGTACCTTTGCCCCCTAATAAATCATTATATCACTTTTTTATGAAGAAAATAACACTTGTAATATTAGCTTTCTTATTGCTCACTCCCGTAGCAAGAGCTGATGAAGGAATGTGGTTTTTGATGTTCATCGAACGTCTCAACCAGAGAGATATGCAGAAGTTAGGATTACAACTCACTGCGCAAGAAATTTATAGCATCAATAACAACAGTCTCAAAGATGCTATCGTACAATTTAATGGAGGTTGTACAGCGAGTATCATCTCCAAAGATGGATTGGTACTCACTAACCACCACTGTGGTTATGGCAATATTGCCCAGCTTTCTACCCCCGAAAGCAACCACTTAAAGAACGGATTCTGGGCGCGTTCTCACGCCGAAGAACTCTCCCCTAAACAATCATTCGTCCGTTTCTTCGTCCGTATGGACAATGTAACCGATCGTATGTTAGCAGCTGTTACTCCCTCAATGAGCGAAAAAGAACGCGAAGCCGCTCTCAACCAAGAAATGTCTAAAATACAAAAAGAAAACAGCGAAGGTGGTAAATATGTAGTTTCTGTGCGTTCATTCTTCCAAGGTAATGAATATTATTACTTTGTATATCAAGATTTCAAAGATGTACGCCTCGTAGGTACCCCTCCTGAAAACATCGGAAAATTCGGTGGTGATACCGACAACTGGGAATGGCCTCGCCAAACAGGTGATTTCTCTCTCTTCCGTGTATACACTGATAAAGATGGAAATGCCGCCGACTATTCTCCTAACAACATTCCTCTTAAAGCCAAACGTTACCTTAAAGTGAGCCTCAAAGGCGTACAAGATAAGGACTTTGCGATGATTATGGGATACCCTGGACGCACCAATCGTTGGGAAAGCTCTTATTGGGTAGATCAAAAAGTAAAATATGCTTATCCTGCTTGGGTCGAAGCCTCTAAAACAGCAATGGATGCAATGAAACGCTATATGGATAAAGACGATGCCGTACGCTTGCAATACGCCTCTTTATACTCTCAATTAGCCAACTATTGGAAAAACCGCCAAGGTATGATTGATGCCCTTACAGCCCATAAAACAGCCGCTGAAAAACGCAAAACCGAAGCTATTTTTGGAAAATGGGCTAACAAAACCGAAAATAAAGCCGAATACGGCGAAGTGCTCAACACTTTGGCTAAATATTTTGAGAAGACAAACTTGCGCTCTGCCGATGAGAACTACGTGAGTATCTTGTCCCGCGCTTCTTTCTTTATCAAAATACCTTCCCTATACATCAACACTGTCGCTGCCGCCCAACGTGGTGGTATGCCCGAAACCGACTTGCAAAACAGAATTGACAACATCCTTGCTAATTACGATAAGATAAACGCTAATGTCGAAAAAGAAATCCTTGCTGATATGTTGCAACTCTATGCCAACAAGGGGAATAATGTACCTGCTTTGCTAAAAGATGTTAAAACCAAATACAAAGGTAACTTCCTCAAGTATGTCAATGAACTCTTAGCAGGTAGCATTTACCGCAGTAAAGAAGCCTTACAAGCTAATACACAACGCGATGTAGAAGAACTCTTAAAAGACCCTTTATTGCAACTCGCTGAAGCCCTTGTCGAAGACTTCCGTTCACCTTCTCAAGAGATTATAGACTTAGAAGATAGCTATGCCAAAGCCTACCGCAAGTTCGTAAAAGGAATGCGTGATTCTAAAATTAGCACAATCTTGTACCCTGATGCTAATTCCACCTTGCGCCTTACCTATGGTACAGTAAGTCCGTTGGCTGCCGATAAACGCAACCCCGATGTAAAAAAGAACTACTATACCACTTTCAAATCTTTAATGGCTAAATACAAAAAAGGCGACCCTGAGTTCGATATGTCTCAACGTATGCTCGACCTTTATAAAAAGAAAGAGTTTGGTAGATATATAGACAAAGATGGCTCTATGCACGTAAACTTCCTTACCAACAACGACATTACTGGCGGTAACTCTGGATCACCCGTGATGAATGGCAAAGGAGAACTCATAGGTCTCGCTTTCGATGGTAATATCGAAGCAATGGCAGGCGATGTAATTTTTGATAAACAACTACAGCGCACCATCAATGTCGATATCCGCTATGTACTTTGGGTAATTGATATTTATGCCAATGCTAAAAACATCATCAACGAAATTGAAACAGTACAATAAAGAGTAGAAATTAGAAATTAGGAGTTAGAGGATAGGTTAATCCCTATCCCCTGACACCTGATACCTGATCCCTGACCCCTTATGCCTAACTTATCAAACTACACAAAAGAATTTAAATACAACTTCAAGATTGCTTACCCCGTCATTTTAGGAATGTTGGGGCACACCTTTGTAGGTTTTGTCGATAATGTAATGGTAGGCAAAGTAGGCATTACCGAGCTCGGTGCCGCTGCTTTGGGAAATACCGCTATCTTTATCGCTATGTCCTTCGTTATAGGCTTCTCGGTGGCTACTACTTCCTTAGTAGCAATGAATGATGAAGCTGGCGATAAACAAACCGTGCAATCCATTCTCAACCATAGTATGCTGCTCAATATCATACTCAGCACAGTACTTTTCTTGCTGATGTTCTTTGTTGAACCGGTGATGAGAATCACAGGACAAAGTGAAAATGTAATCGCTTTAGCAGTCCCCTACACTCATTTGGTTGCCTTTTCATTGATACCTTTAGGCGTATTCAGCACTTTCAAACAATTCGCCGATGGTCTTTCTATGACCAAATATGCAATGTATGTTACCTTATTGGCAAACCTTATCAATATATTTGGTAATTATCTCTTCATCTATGGCAATTGGGGTTGCCCAAAATTAGGAGTATTAGGTGCTGGAGTAGGAACGCTCATTTCGCGTATAGCAATGCCTATAATGCTCTATTATATGCTCAAGTATTTACCTAAAACTAAAGAATACGTTACTCATATCAGTTTCAAAAACATAACTGAACCAATGATAAGAAAAATAAGCAACATCGGGCTACCTACAGGATTACAGATGATTTTTGAAACAGGTATTTTCTCTGCTGCTATATGGATAAGCGGTGTATTGGGCGAAAACCAACTCTCAGCTAACCAAATAGCTCTCAACCTATCAAGTATGACTTTTATGGTTGCTAACGGCTTAGGTATCACAGCTATGATACGTGTCGGCAATCAGTTAGGAGCTAAAAACTATGTCAATTTACGTCGGGTAGCCTTTTCTGTATTCTTATTAGTGTTGTGTACCCAAGTCTTTTTTGCAGGACTCTTAGCCTTATTACGCGATTGGTTACCCTCATTGTATTTGGAAATGGACAATATCGAAAAAGCAGCTACCAATGCAGCTGTAATAAGCGAAGCTGCTAATCTATTATTGATTGCTGCTATTTTCCAAATCTCCGATGGATTACAAGTTACAGCACTTGGGGCATTGCGTGGAGTCCAAGATGCCAAAATTCCTATGGTCATTACCTTTATAGCCTATTGGCTCATTGCCTTCCCTATTCTTTGTTTTTTAGGACTTCACACTTCTTTAGGTACTATGGGTATTTGGATAGGATTACTCACAGGACTCACTGCTGCTGCTATATGCCTCTTGTATAGGTTCAACCATATCAGCTTGCGACTCATCGCCAACGGTCATAAATTACCCAATTAACAAATTGCCTAATTGACAAATTATTATTACCTTTGCACGCTCTTTAATTTAAAAAACGAATATGAAAGCAGGAATTGTTGGACTGCCCAACGTGGGAAAGTCTACTCTATTTAATTGTTTATCAAATGCTAAAGCTCAAAGTGCCAACTTCCCGTTTTGCACTATAGAACCTAATTTAGGGGTAGTAAATGTACCCGATCCCCGTTTAGAAAAACTCGAAACTCTTGTAAAACCTGAACGTGTATTACCTGCAACCGTAGAAATTGTAGACATCGCAGGTCTTGTAAAAGGTGCGAGCAAAGGTGAAGGTTTAGGCAACCAATTTTTAGGAAATATACGTGAGTGTAATGCTATTATCCACGTGTTGCGCTGCTTTGAAAACGACAATATCGTACACGTCGATGGCAGTGTAGACCCCATCCGCGATAAAGAAACTATTGATATAGAACTACAACTAAAAGACCTCGAAACTGTCGAAAAACGCCTCGAAAAAGTAACCCGTGCTGCCAAAGCTGGCGATAAAAAAGCCGCTAAGGAAATGGACTTGCTCAATCGTGTGAAAGACGCTTTGCTCACTGGCGTTTCTGCCCGCGCTGTACAAGTAGCCGACGACGAAAAAGAATTATTAGAGAGCTTTCAATTGCTCACTGCTAAACCTGTGTTATACGTGTGTAATGTCGATGAAAAATCAGCTAAAAATGGTAATGCTTATGTAGAACGTGTAAGAGAAGTGGTGAAAAATGAAGAAGCCGAAATCATCGTTTTAGCTGTAGCTACTGAAGCTGATATCACCGAATTAGAAAGCTATGAGGAACGCCAAATGTTCTTGGAAGATATAGGATTAGACGAGCCTGGTGCTTCTAAATTGATTCGAGCTGCTTATCATTTGCTAAACTTGCAAACTTACTTCACCGCAGGAGTAAAAGAAGTTCGCGCTTGGACAATCCACAAAGGAGATACGGCTCCTCAAGCTGCTGGCGTTATCCATACTGATTTCGAAAAAGGATTCATCCGCGCCGAAGTAATTGCTTATGATGATTTCATCACCTATGGTAGTGAAGCTAAAGTCAAAGAAGCTGGAAAAATGCGCGTCGAAGGTAAAGAATATATTGTAAAAGACGGTGACATTATGCACTTCCGCTTCAACGTATAACCAAAATTGCTAATTATAAATATTTCATTATATGAGAAAAAAAATTGTAGCAGGTAACTGGAAAATGAACAACGACCTCAACAAATCGTTAGCCCTCATTTCCGACCTATTGAAAAAAGTACCTCAAACTGATGCCGAGGTAATGATTGCCCCTACCTTTGTAAACCTTATCCCAGCAGTAGACGCTGCTAAAGGTAGTAAAATCGAAGTGATTGCCCAAAATATGCACTTTGCCGAAAGCGGTGCTTATACTGGTGAGATTTCAGCTGAAATGTTGAATAGTATTGGCGTAAAAACCACTATTTTAGGTCACTCCGAACGCCGTGCTTACTTCAACGAAACCGACGAAAGTTTGGCTAAAAAAGTAGATACTGCTCTCAAACACAATATGCGTGTAGTATTCTGCATCGGTGAAGAATTAGCCGATCGTAAAGCTAACAAACACTTCGACGTTGTAGGTAGCCAAATCAAAAACGGCTTGTTCCACTTGCCTGCTGAGGCTTGGCAACACATCGTATTGGCTTATGAACCCGTATGGGCAATTGGTACAGGCGAAACTGCAACTCCAGAACAAGCGCAAGAAATCCACCACTTCATCCGCAAAACTATCGCTGATAAATATGGTAAAGAAGTAGCTGATAAAGTATCTATCTTGTATGGTGGTAGCGTAAAACCTGATAATGCTAAAGAAATCTTCGCTAAAGAAGACGTTGATGGCGGTCTCATCGGAGGCGCTGCCCTCAAAGCCGATGATTTTGTTACTATCATCAAAAGTATTTAATTGTTATTGTTAATACACAAACTTTGTCAAAGTTCTCTGGGACTTTGACAAAGTTTACTGCTTTCAATCTAAAAAATGTTACAAAACGACTTATTCCTTAGAGTACTCAACGGCGAAACTACCCAGCGTCCTCCCGTATGGATGATGCGACAAGCAGGCAGATATCTACCTGAATTTAGAGCTTTACGCGACAAATACGACTTCTTCACGCGTTGCCAAACCCCTGAGTTGGCAGCCGAAATTACCGTACAACCTGTCGATATAGTAGGTGTAGATGCCGCTATCTTATTTTCCGATATATTGGTAGTACCCCAAGCAATGAACATACCTTTTGAAATGAAGAAAGGTGTCGGACCTTGGTTGCCTAACCCTATTCGTACTGCTAAGGATGTAGTGCAAGTAACAATTCCTAATATCCAAGAGCGTTTGGGGTATGTGATAGAAGCTGTCAAACTTACCAAACAAATGCTCAACAATCGTGTACCTCTCATCGGTTTTGCTGGATCTCCTTGGACGATACTCTGTTATGCCGTCGAAGGGGCTGGTTCACGCGACTATGCTACTGCCAAAGAGTTTTGCTTCACGCAACCTGAGTTAGCGCATCAACTATTGCAAAAAATTACCGATACTACCATTCTCTACCTCAAAGAAAAAGTAAAAACAGGTGTCGATGCCGTACAATTGTTCGATAGCTGGGGGGGCGTTTTAGCCCCTGACGACTATCGTACTTTTTCTTGGCAATACCTTAACCAAATAGTAGAAGCACTTGCTCCGCTTACCAAAGTGATAGTGTTTGCTAAAGGTTGTTGGTATGCCCTCCCCGAAATGGCTACTTCTAAAGCCGCTGCTTTAGGTGTCGATTGGACTTGTGCTCCAAAAACAGCACGTCAGCTCACGGGTGGCAATAAAGTACTACAAGGTAACTTCGACCCTTCACAGTTGCTCGCTCCTCCTGCTCAAATTAAGAAAAAAGTAAAAGAAATGATCGATGCTTTTGGCAAAGACCACTACATCGCTAACTTAGGACACGGCATCCTGCCTAATGTCCCCGTTGAAAACGCTATCGCCTTTGTAGAAGCTGTAAAAGAATATCATTAAGAAAAAAATATGAAATTAAAACACGCATTCCTTATTATTCTGTTGGTACTTATCATCGACCAATGGAGCAAAATATACATCAAAACACACTTTATCCTCAACGAAGCCGTAACCGTTTTCAGTTGGTTTCAAATCTACTTTGTAGAAAACGAAGGCGCAGCTTGGGGTACTAAAATTCCCGGCGAATACGGCAAACTCATTCTTACCCTCTTCCGCATTGTAGCGGTAATAGGTATCGGCTATTGGCTGGTATCGGCAGTGAGAAAGCAACAACCTAAGATACTTATCATTTGCATTTCTTTGATATTGGCAGGAGCACTGGGCAATATCATCGATTCGGTGTTTTATGGCATAATTTTCGACCATAGTTATGGTAACATTGCTACCCTATTTGCCGAAAATCCTTACGGAACCCTCTTGCACGGCAAAGTGGTGGATATGTTCTACTTCCCTATTATCGATACTACACTTCCCAGCTGGGTACCCTTTTGGGGAGGCGAACGCTTTCGTTTCTTCGAGCCCGTGTTCAATGTGGCAGACTCTGCAATATGTATAGCAGTGGGGCTGATGATTTTATATCACAAAAAGATATTTCCTAAAAACTAAATGAATACAAAAACACTTGAAGACTTAGAGTTCCCTATGGTACTCTCTCATTTGTCTGACCTTTGCTTTACTGAACTCGGCAAGAAATACGCCTTACGTATCAAGCCTTTCGACAATCAGGAGACGCTGTTATTGGCACTGAATCAAACCAATGAATACCTATCGTCTTTTGATAATAACAACACAATCCCTTCACACTATTGCGAATCTATCACTTCCGAAATTAAACTTCTATCTATTGAAAACGCCTTGTTAGAAGTGTCGAGCATTAGGAAGATTCATCGTATCAGCGAGGTTGTAAACACTCAAATTCTCTTCTTTAAGAAGTTCAAAACGCTATACCCTACCCTTTTCGAAACCTCTGATAGTATCGAGTATACTACCGAACTGCTGAACGCTATCGATAAAGTGTTAGACAAGTACGGCGAGATAAAAAACGAAGCCTCTCCTACACTTGGCAATATACGTCGCGAGCTGAGCGCCTTGAAAGGAAAACTCAACGAAAGTTTCAACCGTGCTCTCGCCGAGTATAACACTGCCGACTATCTTGATGATATCCGCGAAACCGTAGTAGAAAACCGCCGCGTATTGGCAGTGAAAGCGATGTACCGCCGAAAAGTACAAGGCACCGTATGGGGGAGCTCAAAAACGGGTAGCATAGTGTATATAGAACCGCGACAAACCGAAATCTACTCTCGCGAACTCTCCAATTTGCTTTATGACGAAAAAGAGGAAATCCAGCGTATATTAAGAGAACTTACTGCCTTCATCAGTCAGTTTGCCGATTTGCTGAAAGACTATCAGCGATACATTACAGCCGTTGATATTATTTGCGCCAAAGCCAAGTACGCTCACCAAATGAACGCCCTTTTACCAGAAATCACTCAGGAGCGCGAACTATTCCTCCGTGAAGCATATCACCCTTTGCTGTACCTAAACAATGCCAAAAAAGGTGTTACTACCTTCCCTCAAACCATAGAACTGAATGATGAAAATCGTATTATTGTCATCTCGGGACCTAATGCGGGCGGAAAGAGTATTACGCTTAAAACCATTGGCTTATTGCAATTAATGTTACAAAGTGGAATGCTCGTTCCGGTGCATCATCGTTCTAAAATGTGTTTGTTTGAACGCATTCTTACCGATATCGGCGATAACCAATCTATTGAAAACCACCTTAGCACATACAGCTACCGACTCAAAAATATGAATTACTTCCTCAAAAAGTGCAATCACCGCACCTTGTTTTTGATAGATGAGTTCGGGACAGGTAGTGACCCCGAATTAGGAGGTGCTTTGGCTGAAATATTCTTAGAAGAGTTCTACCACCGAAAGGCTTTTGGGGTGATTACCACCCATTACACCAATTTAAAAATGCTGGCAGATGAATTACCCCACGCCAGCAATGCCAATATGCTTTTCAACGATAAAACCTTAGAGCCCATCTATAAGCTGATAATAGGCGAAGCGGGAAGTTCTTTCACTTTTGAAGTGGCGCAGAAAAATGGGATTCCGTTTAGCCTCATCAATCGGGCTAAGAAAAAAATAGAGAAAGGAAAAGTGCGTTTTGATGCCACTATCGCCAAATTGCAGAAAGAACGCTCCAAAATGGAAAAAACTGCCGAAACCCTGAAAGATGAGGAAACCAGAGCCCGCGAAGAAGCCAAACGTTTGGAGGAACTCAATGATAAAGTAAAAAGCAAGCTCGTAAATTATCAAGAACTCTATGACCAAAGCCAACGTATGATTACCTTAGGTAGTAAGGTAGACCAGATAGCCGAACGTTATTTCTACGATGGTAAGCGTCGCCCTTTGGTATCCGAATTTCTCAAACTCATTGAAATGGAAAATGCCAAGCGCAAACAAATGAGCAAAGAGGAACGTACCAAGCAAAAAGAGGAGAAAAAAACTACTACCAAAGAAGTTCATAAGCAAATGGAGGCTATCCGCCAGCAACGCAAAGAAGAGAAGAAAGAGCGCATTGCCCAAGAACGCGCCGAAAAGGAAAAGCTACAACGCGCCCTTTCAGTAGGCGACCGTGTGCGCATTAAAGACAGCCGGAGCGTGGGAAGTATCGATAAGATTGAAAAAGGCAAAGCCATAGTAAATTACGGGGCGTTTACTACCTCTGTTTCTTTGGACGAATTGGAGCTCGTACAGAAAATAAGATAATTTTATCGAAATTTTATTTGCTACGTAAAATATAATTGCTAATTTTGCATCATTCTAAATTAATAACTATATTTTATGTTCAAACACATCATATTATTTGTAATGCTCGTGATAAGTCCCCTACTATTTGGACAACATCACAAAATCAAAGGAACTATTTTAGATGAAAACAAGTTCCCTGTAGCTGGGGTGTCTATCCAATTGCAGACGAACCCTAACATTGCCACACAAACCGATGTTAATGGGCTGTATACGCTCAGCTTTACACCTAATGGCAAAGAGGTAACCTTAGAAATTATCAAAGAAGGGTTTGAAAAACAAACGGTCGTTGTTACGCTTCAAAACAACGAAAACCGCGTCACTTACGTAGATTTCACACTCCCAAAGGAGGCTATTGCTTTGGAAGAAGTAGTAGTGAGCGATAACCCTAGCTTGATTGCTAACTCCGAGAGTTTATCGCGAAAAAAATTAGATAAAGTTCCTGGGGGTACCAATATAGCCAACTTAAAGGATTTGTCCGAAAAGCGTTCTCAAACCCTCAAAGATGCTCTTGTGCGTCAACCAGGGGTAGTTATTCAAGAGTTTTTCGGTGGTAACGACCAGCCTCGCCTCAATATCAGAGGTTCAGGAATACAAAGCAATCCACAATCACGTGGGGTTGCCCTATATCAAGATGGTATTCCTATAAACTTTTCTGATGGCTCTTATATTATAGGTGTTTTAGAACCTCAAGCATCTAATTTAGTAGAAGTATATCGCGGAGCTAATGCTATGGAATATGGCGGAGCTACCTTAGGAGGTGCTATGAACTTCGTGACCAAAAATGGCTATAACGCCTCTCCTCTTAGTGTAAAAATGGAAGCGGGTAGTTTCAATTACTTCAACAGTAGTCTTTCTTCAGGATTTTCTTCTGGCAAAAACGATGGCTTTATTTCTACCTCCTATAGCAAAAGCGATGGATACCGCACTTACAACTCTTCCAAACGCTTCAACGCATTGCTCAATATTGGCAGACAGTTTACCAATAAGTTTGAAACTCGCCTATATGCCTCATTTACCGATTTGTATTTCGATATTCCAGGTCCTCTTACCAAACAACAATACGAAAGTGATAGCAAACAAATAAACGGAGCTCCTAAACTCACAGTTCCTTATGCTTTTGGACCTAATGTACAACGCGATAAACCTAATAGATCAAGCAAAATTGCACGTTTTGGTAGTAAGTCGGCTTATAAATTTAACAACCATAGTTTGCTCACTGCTACTTTGTATTACCAATATGCTGATGATGCCTTTGTATATCCCATAGCCACCAATATACGTCACGATTACAACAACGATTATGGTTTGCGTCTTACTTATGATTATAATACTCGTAAAAACGATTTGTCAATAGGGGTACAACTCAGCCAAGGCAAAATGCATCAATTGCGAAATATCAATGAAAGAGGAAGTTTTGGTGCATTATTTGCCAAACAAGACCTCTTATCAAACCACGCTGTAGCCTACATTTCCGATGTATACAAAATCACCGATAAATTCCTTATGAATGTAGCTGTACAAGGTAGTTACGACACCCGAAAGATAGAAGATAAATTTGAGGGTAGCAGCCGACCTATATCCTTCTTTGCTGGTCAAAATTTGCGCCGTGTTCAAAGCCCTTCTCCTATAAAAAAACTTGATAATGAGTATACCTACAATGCTGTCAATCCCAAAGCAGGTGTAATTTATAAGTTCAGTGATAATGCCCAAGTATATGGTAATTATAGCTTCAGTTATGAACCTCCTACCTTCCTTGAAATCATTCGCTTAACAGGAGGTGCTACAATGAGTGGTACACAAGTAATTTTCCCCAATAGTAGCAATGCCAATTCCAGTGCTAAAAATATTGCAGCCTTTGAATTGAAAGCTCAAAAAGCACAAACCGCTGAGATTGGAACTAAAGGAAATATTGGAGATGCTTTCGTGTGGAATGTAAGTGCCTATCACTCTTGGGTAAAAGATGAGATTTTTACCCTCACCGATGGCGAAATTGGCATCAATGGTATTACTGTAAACGCTCCTTATATCACCGTCCACCGAGGAGTTGAGGCGTCATTGCAATCTACCTTTGCCAAACGTGTATTTTCAAGTAGAGGTGATGCCTTTACCCTTTTTGTAAACTACAATTACAGCGATTTCTTCTTTGATGGAGGCGCTCTAAAAGGTAACCAAATAGCAGGTATCCCTAAACATTACATCTATGGTGCTTTAGACTATAAACACCCTTCTGGATTCTTTGCCGAGTTCAATGTTGAAGCACTCCCTGAAGATACCCCTACCGACCATAAAAATACTTATTACCAAGATGCCTATCAACTGTTAGGCGCTAAAATAGGATTTAAAAAAGGAAACTGGACGTTCTTCTTCCAAGGTAATAATTTAGCCGATACAGTTTATGCATCTAGCTATTTAATTCAAGACCAAGTAACCTCCTCCTCCTGCAAAAGTAGGCAACAGAGTCTTGCGACCTACCCCCACCATTGTCGATAAAACAAACTTTATCCCTGGTGTCGGACGTAACTTTGTAGGTGGTATAACTTACACTTGGTAAAAATCTTACAATTTAGTTTTGTACATATCAAAAAAGATTGTATCTTTGCACCCGAATTAATAACCGAGGTCGTGAACCTCACTAATTAAATTTTTTTATGCCAGTAAAAATCAGATTACAACGTCACGGTAAAAAAGGCAAACCTTTCTATTGGATTGTAGCCGCCAACTCACGTGCAAAAAGAGATGGTAAATTCCTTGAAAAATTAGGAACTTACAACCCAGTTTCTAACCCTGCTCAAATCGAAATTGATGTAGATGCAGCAGTAAAATGGTTGAAAAACGGTGCTCAACCAAGTGATACAGCTCGCCGTATCCTTTCTTACAAAGGTGTATTGCTTAAATATCACTTGTTAGGCGGTGTTGCCAAAGGTGCCCTTACCGAAGAACAAGCTGAAGCTAAATTCAAAGCTTGGTTAGACGAAAAAGCTAACAAAGTATCTTCTAAAGAACAAAAATTAGCTAAAGAAAAAGCAGATGCTAAAGCTAAAGCGTTAAGTGCTGAAAAAGAAGCTAACGAAAAACGTAAAAACGACGCTGCTGCTAAAGCTGCTGAGGCTGCTGCCGAAGCTACCGCTGAACAAGCTGAAGCTGAAGCTCCTGCCGAAGAAAACAACGAAACTGAAGCATAGACTCATAATATGACCATTAAAGATTGTTTTTATGTAGGAACAATTGTGTCAAAGTTTAGCTTTAAAGGGGAAGTGCTCATCAAATTAGATTCTGACGACCCCGAAATGTACGAAGAATTGGAATCAGTTTTTATTGCTTTAGGCAATAATCTGGTTCCTTTTTTTGTTGAAAAAAGCTCTTTGCACAAATCCGATTTACTCCGTGTAAAATTTGAAGAAGTTAATAGTGAAGCCGATGCCGATGCTTTGCTAAAACACAAAATCTACTTGCCCTTAGCAGCTCTTCCTAAACTTTCGGGTAATAAGTTCTATTACCACGAAGTAATAGGATTTGAAGTCGAAGATATAAACTATGGAAAAGTAGGTAAAATTGTGAGTATCAACGACACTACTTTCCAACCCTTATTCGAAATAGAAAATGAAGAAGGCAAAGAAATTCTCATCCCTATGAACGATGAGTTTATTGAAAAAGTAGATCGCCCTAACCAAAGAATCATTGTAAAAACCCCTGACGGTCTTATCAATTTATATGTAAATTAAACTTTTTATTAGGAGAAATTAATAAAAAGCATTACCTTTGTCGCTCAATAACATTAACACTCATTTTTCCAATGAAAAAATATATTGATACAGGAAAAAAAGATACCCGAAGTGGCTTCGGCGCTGGACTTGCCGAATTAGGTCGCAAAAACCCTAACGTAGTAGCCCTTTGTGCCGACTTGATTGGCTCCCTAAAAATGGAAAAATTTATCGAAGAAAACCCTACCCGTTTCTTCCAAATAGGTATTGCTGAAGCTAATATGATGGGCATTGCTGCTGGTCTTACTATCGGTGGTAAAATCCCCTTTACAGGCACTTTCGCAGCTTTCTCTACAGGTCGTGTTTATGACCAAATACGTCAATCAATTGCCTATTCTAATAAAAATGTAAAAATATGCGCCTCTCACGCCGGACTTACCTTAGGCGAAGACGGAGCTACTCACCAAATATTGGAGGACATCGGACTGATGAAAATGTTGCCTAATATGGTGGTTATCAATCCTTGTGACTACAATCAAACTAAAGCAGCAACCCTCGCTATTGCCGATTATGTAGGTCCCGTATACCTCCGCTTCGGTCGCCCTACCGTGGCTAACTTCACTCCTGAAGACCAAACTTTTGAAATAGGCAAAGGAATCTTGCTAAACGAAGGTTCTGATGTTACCATCGTTGCTACAGGTCACCTGGTTTGGGAAGCGCTTTTAGCTTGTGAAGCCTTAGAACAACAAGGCATCTCTGCCGAAGTGATTAATATCCATACTATCAAACCTTTAGACGAAGAAATCATCCTCAATTCTGTAAAGAAAACCAAAGCAATCGTTACTTGTGAAGAACATAATTACTACGGAGGTCTGGGTGAAAGTGTAGCTCGTGTACTTACACAACACTACCCTACTCCACAAGAGTTTGTTGCCGTAAACGATACCTTTGGTGAAAGCGGTACACCTACTCAACTTATACAAAAATATGGGTTAGATAAAGAGGGTATTTTAAAAGCAGTTCAAAAAGTACTGAAAAGAAAATAAATAGTATGATACAATCAATGACAGGATTCGGAAAGAGCGTGTTATCTCTTGCCGATAAACATATCAGTATAGAAATCAAATCTTTAAATAGCAAGAGTATTGATATCAACACGCGTATTCCTCAGGTATATCGCGAAAAAGAACTCGACTTTCGCAAACTTATTGCTGAACAATTGCAACGCGGAAAAGTAGATTTTAGCATCTTCATAGAAAATACAGGTACTCAAACTCCTTCTAAAATCAATCCTAACATCGTAAAATCGTACATCGAACAAATGCGTGCGATTGTGGATGGCGACCTTACCGAGTTGCTTAAAATGGCAGTGCGTATGCCTGATGCCTTGCAAACCACTTCCGAAAGTATTTCTGAAGAAGAACTTTCTGTTATTTTTCAACATATCAACCTTGCCATTGCCGATTTGCAAAACTTCCGCACTCAAGAAGGTAAAGTATTAGAAAAAGATTTTGTATTGCGAATTAACAATATCAACCGCCTATTACAAGAAGTACAAGGTCTTGACGAAGAACGCTTAGCTTTGATACGCGAACGACTTGAAAAAGCAGTTGCCGATATCCAAAATGTAGATGCCAATCGCTTTGAACAAGAACTTATTTTCTACTTAGAAAAATTGGATATTACCGAAGAAAAAATCCGACTCAAAAAGCACTTAGACTATTTTCTAGAAACCCTCCATAGCGAAGAATCTAACGGACGAAAACTGAGTTTTATCGCACAAGAAATTGGACGAGAGGTAAATACCTTAGGATCTAAAGCTAACTTTGCCCCTATGCAACAGTTAGTTGTCCAAATGAAAGATGAACTCGAAAAAATTAAAGAACAAGTATTAAACGTATTATAACCCACCTGACACTTAAAAATGAACAAACTAATTATTTTCTCAGCCCCCTCAGGGAGTGGCAAAACTACCATAGTAAAACACTTGTTATCTCTTGAAAATCTTAACTTAGCCTTTTCTATTTCGGCTACCTCTCGCGCACCTCGCGGTGTGGAACAACACGGCAAAGAATACTATTTCCTTTCAGCCGATGAGTTCAAAAATCGCATACAGCACGATGATTTTATGGAATGGGAAGAAGTATATGCTGGCTGTTACTATGGCACCCTAAAATCTGAAGTAGAACGTCTTTGGGCAAATGGTAAAAATGTAGTATTTGACCTTGATGTTGCTGGAGGTCTTCGCTTGAAAAAAAAATACCCTGACCAAACCTTGGCAATTTTTGTAGAACCACCAAGCCTCGTTGCCTTAGAAGAGCGTTTGCGCAATCGTAAAACCGAAACAGAAGAAAAAATAGAAATGCGCCTCAACAAAGCCGAACAAGAAATGGCTACAGCTCATCAATTTGATGTAATTATCAAAAATGATGATTTGCAACAAGCCCTACAAGAGGCTGAACGTATAGTAACCGAATTTATCAATCGATGAAAAAACAAATAGGCTTATTCTTTGGATCGTTCAACCCTATCCATATAGGGCATCTCATCATTGCCAATCATCTGGTAGAACACAGTGCTATGGACGAATTATGGTTAGTCGTAACTCCTCAAAACCCATTTAAAGAAAAACAATCACTGTTAGACAACCACTTGAGGTTAGAAATGACAAATTTAGCAATAGACGAATATCCCAAGTTAAGAGCTTCAAACATCGAATTTCAGTTGCCTCAACCCAATTATACAGTAAACACTTTAGCCTATTTGGAAGAAAAACACTCTCAAGCTAACTTTGCCTTAATTATGGGGGAAGACAACCTAAAGAGCTTTCACAAATGGAAAAACTACGAGCATATTTTAGCTAATTATCCTATTTATGTATATCCTCGTATTTCAGAGGGAGATATCCCCCGATCCTTAATCAATCACCCACAAATCACTCGTATAAATGCCCCTATTATTGAACTCTCAGCCACCTTTATACGTGAAGAACTCAAAGTAGGGCGCAATATACGTCCATTACTCCCTGAAAAAGTATGGCAGTATATTGATAAACTGGGACTCTACAGATAAAAATTTATCAATGTCTCTCCGAGATACTCCAAAAACTCCATTTTTCAGTAATTTGATCATCAATAAAATTAAAACAAAATGCCAAAAACAAAAATACTAATGGTTTGCTTAGGCAATATTTGTCGTTCACCCTTAGCCGAAGGTGTGATGAGAAGCAAACTCCCTTCCGATAACTTTGAAGTAGATTCAGCTGGTACTGCCAATTATCACGTTGGTGATGCCCCTGATGATCGTTCTATTGCTTCTGGTAAACAACACGGAATAGACATCTCTATGCTTAGAGGACGACAATTTTCTGCCAAAGATTTCTCTCACTTTAATTATATCTTCGTAATGGACAGAAGTAACTACCAAAACGTGCTCCGTTTGGCTAAGAACGAAAAAGAACGCGCTAAAGTACATTTTTTAGCCGATGCTTTAGGAGGAATGGCTCAACGTGAAATCCCCGACCCTTATTACGGTACAGAAGCTGATTTCGAAAACGTTTATCAACTTATTGACGAGGCTTGCACCAAAGTTGCTCACAAACTAAACCCTACCCCCTAACCCCTATCTCCTAAAATGGATTTCTCATCTAAGCTCTTAGAAAACGCTGTCTACGAAATAGCACAATTGCCCAGTATAGGCAAACGCACCGCCTTGCGTTTAGCATTGCATTTGCTCAAACAACCCGAAGAACAATCCTTGCAATTAGCACAAGCCATTGTAGCATTGCGCACCCACATACAGTACTGCAAAAACTGCCACAACATCTCCGATGTAGATATTTGTGAAATATGTGCCAACCCGACTCGCGACACAGGCATCATCTGTGTTGTAGAGGATTTCCGCGATGTAATGGCAATAGAGAACACTGGTCAATTCAAAGGACAATACCACGTTTTAGGAGGCAAAATATCCCCCATTGATGGGATTGCCCCCTCCAATCTACACATCGCCTCACTGATAGAAAAAGTAAAGGCAGGCAAAGTAACTGAACTCATTTTAGCTCTCAGCAACACTATGGAAGGTGATACAACCAATTTCTACATCTACAAACAAGTAGAGCCCTATCACATCACCATCTCCACCATTGCACGAGGCATAGCTGTAGGCAGTGAACTCGAGTACACCGATGAAGTAACCTTAGGTCGCAGCATCTCCCATCGCATCCCCTTTGAAAAAGCCATCAAAGCAGTATAACCCCATTACTCCCACCGCTCCCATCCCTGCACGTGCGGCTCATTCCCCCTCTTCAAAAATTCCCTAAAAAAATCCTATTTCATTAGGTTATTCAACTTTTTTACACTACATTTGCCGCACTGTATAAAATAAAGAGTTATTTTTTCTAATTAATTATAATAATGAATCTTATCCAAGAAGGTATAAAAAGAGGTCTTATCTCTATTTCAGAAGATGAGAAAACAATAAAATATATTCATCAAAATAAAAGTAGAAACTTTGCTAATCCAGAGGAAAAGGTGCAAGCTGAGGCTTTTATTTTGTTAGTTACTCAGTATAATTATAAGCCTGAACGAATTAAAATGTTTGTTCCTGTAAAAATGGGCGTAGAAACAAAAGAGGCTGATATAGTAGTATATAATGATGATGAATGTACAGAACCTCATATTTTAGTAGAATGTAAGAAAGCAGATATTACAGACCCTGCATTTAATGAAGCTGTAAATCAAGCATATAGTTATGCTTATGCAATGCCTAACAATGTAAAATATGTTTGGGTAACTTGTGCAAATAAAAACAGTTATTTTCAAGTAGATAAAACCAAAGAATCAAGAATTGAAGAAACTGATATTCCTTCGTATGGAGTAAAAGAATTGGCTAATTACAAATTTGTATATAAAGCAGCACTTATTTCTCATAAAGAAGGAGAACAAAAGTTTGAAGATTTAAAAACTATTGAACAAGAAGATTTAACAAGCCGATTTAAAAAAGCACACGATGCTCTTTGGGGAGGAGGACACCTCAATCCGTCAGAAGCCTTTGATGAGTTGGACAAACTTATTTTCTGCAAAATATGGGACGAAAGAAAAATTAGAAAAAAAGGAGACCCTTATGATTTTCAGATTATAAAAGTAGACCCTTCTGAAATAAAAAACTATAACAGTTTAAGTAAAGAACAAAAACCTAAAGCTATTGCTGATGAGGAAAACAGACGCCTTTTAAATAGAATTAACGACCTTTATAACGAAGGTAGAAAGAAAGACCCAGAAGTTTTTCGCGATAATATCAGACTCTCTCCTGAAAAAATTAGAACTGTAGTAGGATATTTACAAGGTATTAACATAGGAAAAACAGATTTAGATGCGAAAGGTCGGGCTTTTGAAACCTTTATGAATTCTTTTTTTAGGGGTAATTTTGGTCAATATTTTACTCCTCGTGAAATTGTAAAATTTATTGTTGATGTATTACCTATTACAAATGAATCTCTTGTTTTGGATACCTCGTGTGGTAGTGGAGGATTCCTCTTATATGCTTTGAATAAAGTAAGAGAGCTTGCTAATAAAGAAATACCTGATTACAAAGAGGATCGTGATGAATGGGAAAAACATTTAAATTTTTGGCACGATTTCGCTGAAAAGAACCTATATGGTATAGAAATTAATGAACAGATTTCGAGAGCTGCCAAAATGAATATGATTATTCACGATGACGGGCATACCAATGTGATTACTTCAGACGGACTTTTAAGTGCTGAAGAAATTCAAAAAAACACAGAAAACAAAGGTTTTAAATACAATCATTTCGATTTTATCATTACCAATCCTCCTTTTGGTAGTACCGTGCGCCAAACAGAAAAAGCCTATTTAAAAGAGTACAAGTTGGGCAAAAAAGAAGAGGATTGGCTGGCTGTAAAGCAAGCTCCTGAAACTGTACGCGAAAACCAAAGTACTGAAGTCTTATTCATTGAGCAATGTTACAGATTCCTAAAACCAGAAGGTTATTTAGCTATTGTTATTCCTGATGGTATCTTAACCAATAGTTCTTTGCAATATGTTCGCGACCATATAGAAGAGACTTTTAGAATAGTTGCCGTAGTTTCTATGCCTCAAACGGCTTTTGCTGCCAATGGAGCAGGAGTAAAAAGCTCTGTACTGTTCTTGAAAAAATATTCTGAAGCAGAAACTAAAGAAATCAAAGACTTAAAACAAAACACAAAGCACAGTTTGCTTTCCTCATATCAGTACAAGGAAAAAGTAAAACAATTAGAAAGTGAGAAAAAACAAGCTATAAGTGCCCTTGAAAAAAATATAAAGAAAAACACCCTTCTCTTGATAAAAAAGGATTAGCTCCTCTTATGGCTGAAGAGAAGAAAGAAATACAAGAGGAGTTTTCAGAAAAAGTAAATAACCTCAAAGAGGAATTGCAAGATGCTTTCTTAACAGAGAAGCAGAAAAAGCTAAAAGACTATCCTATTTTTATGGCGATTGCCGAAGAGATAGGTTATGATGCTACAGGCAAAAAAATTGCAGTGAATGAATTGGAGGTTATAGGGAAAGAGTTAGAACGATTTATAAATGCTATCAATAATGAAGAAATTTAAGTTATCAGAAAATATAGACCCTAATAAGGTTTTTATCATTAATCGTTCGGAATTGGAAGGGAGACTAGATATTAATTTTAATTCTTTTTCAATAAGAAAAATTGTTGAAAGGATTAAATCAAAAGGAGCTCTTAAATTAATTGATATTACAGAACCTATAAAAAATGGTTCAACTCCTTCTGATGGTAAATTTGAAAATTCAGGAGTAACTTATTATCGTTCACAAGATTTTACCCTTTATTCTTTCTCAAAAAATCAGTATATTTCTGAAATTTTTAACTCAAAAATTATTCGTTCTTATATAAAGAAAGGAGACATATTACTTGCTGTTGTAGGTGCAACATTAGGAAAAGTAGGATATGTTTATTCAGAAGAATTAGAAGGCAATATTAATCAAAATATTGCAAGAATAAGAATTAATGATGAAAGATTCTTATCTGAATTTGTAGCTATTTATTTAGATAGTAACATTGGACAAAAGCTAATACAAAGATATACTACTATTACAACACAAGCATATCTAAATAATCAACAATTAGGAAAAATACCTATACCTCTATTGAAAATAGAAGTTCAACAAAATATTATAAATATTCTAAAAAGTGCATACTTAAAAAAACAACAAAAAGAAGCTGAAGCTCAAAGGTTGTTGGATAGTATTGATGATTATCTTTTAGGAGAGTTAGGCATTACACTACCCAAAGAAGAAGAGTATTTACCGCAAAACACTGATAAAAACAGTAGCTATAACTTAGATAATGATAACCCGTTAGTAAAAAAGGGGCGTTTGTTTTTGACAAATCTATCAGAAGTAACTGGGAAAAGAATTGATCCTGATTATTATTCTATATATTATAAGAAAATAATGACTAAGGTAGAGAAAGGTAAATATCCAATGGATACAATTAGTAATAATTGTATAAATGTTTTCTCAGGTAAGACTCCTTCAAGTTCTGAATATTCTAAGGATAACACACTTTATCCTATAATTAAAGTAAGTAGTTATACAGATTACAAGATTGATGTTGAAAAAGCTGCTTTTTCAGTAAACAAACAACCTTTTAGTATACTAAAAGGGGATATGTTTATTCTTTCAGCAGCTCATCAAGCTGAATATGTTGGAAAACATATAAAATATTTAGAAGAAACTCCCGAATGTTCTACTTCTTTTGTTGGAGAACTATTATGTATTAGAGTAAATCAAGAAAAATTATTATCAAACTATCTGTTTCCATTGTTAAATACTAAATACTATAAAATATTAATTAATCGAGAAAAAACAGGACAAACATCACATATTTATCCCAAAGATGTAGAAAGTATAAAAATCCCCCTACCTCCCTTACAAAAACAAAATGAAATAGCTGCCCATATCTCACAAATACGAAATAAAGCTAACGCATTAAAGCAAGAAGGAAAAGAAATTTTGGAACAAGCTAAGCAAGAAGTAGAGCAAATGATATTAGGCAATTAGTTCCCTAATATCATCTGTTCAATATTCTTTTTTGCTGTTTCTAATGTATTAATTGCTTCTAATTGTAGTTTTTTAGCTTCTTCTCTAATTGTTGTTATTCTATTAGCTATTTCTGTTTGCTTTTGGATATCTATTTTTCCATTTTCAGAAACAGGAATAACAATATTTTGATTAAGATAACTATTCATAATGAGATTTCTAATCCCATTGGTTTGGCTTTGCATTGCTTCTGTGAGTCTAATATTATGCATCATCTTTAAAAAGCAAAACAAATATTCAGGATTGATTTTTTTATTAGTAACTCTTATTTTATGAATAAAATTACTATAACACAAAACATTATCTTTAATTATATTTTGTGTTATAATGGCTATTCTACCCACTGGTTGGTCTGGACTTCCTCCTGATTTTTCTATTAATAAATCATTTTCTTTTAAATCTATTTTAGATAAAATACTTTTCTTTATTAAGCGGTATTTTACTCTTGAATTATCTAAATTCAAATTGTATTGATTATCAAATTCAGTAGCTCTAATTACTAAACACTTTTGATACTCTTCATTCTCCTCAACTTCTTCATTTTCATCAATTCCCCAATTACCTGTTATACTTTGAATAATGAATGATTTCAAAGGCAGTGCAATGAACTTTTTCAAATCAATATTATCAATGCTACTTTTTAGTAATTTTGTCTTAATATCATAACCTTTAGGGTCAATTCTTTTCCCAGTTACTTCTGATAGATTTGTCAAAAACAAACGCCCATCATTGTTTTATCCTTTTTGATTATATTTATTACTTTAATCAAATTAATTTATACAATGATTTATGGATATATTCGGGTAAGTTCCGATAAACAAACCGTAGAAAACCAACGTTTTGAAATTGGTAATTTCTGTGAGAAAAACAACCTAACTATTGATGTTTGGGTAGAAGAAACTATTTCAGGTATGACAAGAGTAGAGAATAGAAAACTCGGTAAACTCCTTAAAAGAATGAAAAAAGGTGATATCCTTATTTGCTCAGAGCTCTCGCGGTTGGGGCGTAACCTCTTGATGATTATGGGGGTGCTCAATGAGTGTATGAACCGCGATATTCAGGTGTGGACAATTAAAGATAATTATCGCTTGGGGAGCGACATTAATAGTAAGGTGTTGGCATTTGCTTTTGGGCTTTCTGCTGAGATTGAACGTAACCTTATCAGTCAGCGTACAAAAGAGGCATTGGCACGCAAGAAAGCAGAGGGAGTAGTTCTCGGTCGCCCTAAAGGTAGTAAGTCCGCTAAAACAAAACTCACAGGGCAAGAAAAGAAAATTAAGGAGCTTTTAGAGAAAAAAGTATCGTATTCAGCTATTGGGCGTATTCTTGGGGTGCATAGGCTTACAGTAAGTACTTTTGTAAAAGAACGATTGTGTAAGTATGGTGTCTGATTTTATTAGGTCATTTGACTTTTTTATAATACATTTGCAACTCTCATCTAAACTCTTTACAAAGATATGAAACACTTTTTAATTACCCTTTTTGCAGTATTACTCACTCAACTTAGCGAGGCTCAAACTCAAAAATATTCAACTTTCTATATACAATAAGCTAGTTTATTTAACGTCAGTTTGATATAACAGAACATTGATTTACAGCTTTGCAACATAATCTATTTACAAAATAATTCACCGTCAGGTAAAAATTCGTGAGATAATGTAAAGCAAATAGTTTTTTGCAGTCCTTATTTCGTGCAAATTTGTGTTCACATACCCAGCTGTGAGCCCTCGCTGGCTTTGTGGGAGATAAAAACTATACTTCTCCCACCGCTCCCATCACCTGCCCGTGCGGCTCGTACCTCCCATCCCTGCCCATTCGGCTCGCACCTGCCCGTGCAACTTGTATTAAATCACAAGTTATCTCCTTTACAGATTGTCTCCCTTCAATGAAATTGGCGGGC
This sequence comes from Capnocytophaga sp. oral taxon 326 str. F0382, assembly GCF_000318295.1. Taxonomy (NCBI): domain Bacteria; kingdom Pseudomonadati; phylum Bacteroidota; class Flavobacteriia; order Flavobacteriales; family Flavobacteriaceae; genus Capnocytophaga; species Capnocytophaga sp. oral taxon 326. Next base: position 75,852 of record NZ_KB291433.1, on the reverse strand, counting down.
AACACTTTTTTTATTAAAAATTTTTGTGGTTTAGAAAAATGTCGTATATTTGTAAAATATATCTGATAACAGAAAAACTCAACACTAAAACAGGAGAATATTTAATATGAAAATGACAAAAAATGATTTACACAATGCCCTGAAACACTACTTTGGGTTTGAAGCGTTCAAAGGACATCAAGAAGAAATTATTACCAGCGTGATCAACAAAGAAAATACCTTTGTAATTATGCCCACAGGTGGTGGTAAATCATTGTGCTACCAATTGCCTGCCTTAGTTCTGGAGGGAACTGCTATTGTGATTTCCCCCCTTATCGCCTTGATGAAAAACCAAGTAGACGCGATGCGTGGTATTTCATCTACCGATAGTATTGCCCACGTACTAAACTCTTCTCTTACCAAAAACGAAATCCGCGAAGTAATGGAGGATATCAGTGCCGGCAAAACCAAATTGCTATATGTCGCCCCCGAGTCCCTCATCAAAGAGGAATATGCTAACTTTCTCAAAACCGTTCCTATCTCCTTTGTCGCTGTAGACGAGGCGCATTGCATCTCTGAATGGGGACACGATTTCCGCCCTGAGTACCGCAATATCAAAACCATTATCGAGCGTCTGGGCAGCAATATCCCTATCGTTGCGCTTACAGCTACAGCCACCCCTAAAGTGCAAGAGGATATCCTCAAAAACTTGGGAATGCTCGAAGCCAATGTATTTAAATCATCATTCAACCGTCCTAATCTCTATTATGAAGTACGCCCTAAAACCAAAAACGTAGATGCCGATATCATCCGTTTTGTAAAACAAAACAGCAAAAAATCAGGAATTATATACTGTCTCAGCCGTAAAAAGGTAGAAGACCTTGCGCAAACCTTACAAGTAAACGGCATTTCAGCGGTACCTTACCACGCGGGATTAGATGCCAAAACACGCGCCAAACACCAAGATATGTTCTTGATGGAAGAGGTAGATGTGGTGGTAGCAACCATCGCCTTTGGTATGGGTATCGATAAACCCGATGTACGTTTTGTAATCCACCACGATATCCCAAAAAGTATTGAAAGTTACTATCAAGAAACAGGACGTGCTGGTCGTGATGGCGGTGAAGGGCATTGCTTGGCTTTCTATTCTTATAAAGATGTAGAAAAACTCGAAAAATTTATGATAGGCAAGCCTATAGCCGAGCAGGAAATAGGACAAGCACTCTTGCAGGACATCGTAGCTTACGCTGAAACCTCTAGTTCACGCCGTAAATTTATATTACATTACTTTGGCGAAGAGTTTGACGAGGTAAATGGCGAAGGTGCCAATATGGATGACAATGTGCGTTTTCCTAAAGAGAAGAAGGAAGCCAAAGATGATGTAGTAAAATTGCTCAATGTGATTATTGCTACCAAACAGAAGTTCAAAGCTAAAGAAATTGTAAATACACTTATCGGTAAAGTGAGCGCTCTTATCAAAGCGCATCGTATTGATGAACAAGACTTCTTTGGCATTGGTAAAGATAAAGACGATGCTTATTGGATGGCTCTCCTTCGTCAGGTAATGGTAAACGGACTCATACGCAAGGATATAGAAACTTACGGAGTAATGTTTATCACCGATAAAGGAAAGGAATTCTTAAAAGAAGTGCCTTCATTTATGATGACTGAAGACCACAGTTATGAAGAGGAACCCGAAGATATAAACAGTGCCAATGCTGTAGCCGCCGACCCTGTATTGCTGGATATGCTAAAAGATTTGCGCAAAAAGGTAGCCAAACAGAAAGGGGTGCCTCCGTTTGTGGTATTCCAAGACCCTTCACTCGAAGATATGGCTCTCAAATATCCTATTACCATTCAGGAACTTACCAATGTACACGGAATAGGAGAAGGCAAAGCTAAGAAATATGGTAGTGAGTTTGTAAAACTCATTGAGCGTTATGTAGAGGAAAATGATATTGTACGCGCTGAGGATTTAATAGTAAAAACTACGGGGTCTAACTCAGCTTTAAAATTGTTTATCATTCAGAATATAGACCGCAAATTGCCATTGCCCGACATCGCCCAAGCCAAAGGGTTGGAGATGGACGAATTTCTCAAAGAAATGGAGCAAATCGTATACAGCGGTACCAAGCTAAATATTGATTATTGGGTAAACGAAATCTTTGATGAAGAACAACAAGAAGAGCTTCACGAATACTTTATGGAAGCTGAAAGTGACAAAATATCTTTAGCTTCTAAAGAATTTGCCGGTGAATACGAAGATGATGAACTAAGAATCTACCGATTGAAGTTTATCAGTGAAGTAGCAAATTAACAGAAGTACACATAAAATAAAAAAAGAGAATTAGGCAAAAATGCTTAATTCTCTTTTTTATCGTTACACTTTGCCAAAGTTTAAAATTCCCTGTGCGAATCGCACCTTTGGCAAAACCCATTAATTTGATTATCAATAATTTTTGTAGTATGTTATGGGGCGTTTTGTAAACGTCCACATAAATAGAACTTTTTGGACACCCTCTTTTTTATATCTTATAAAAACAATAAATGTAGTGGTTTACAAGGCAATCCAAACCATTCTGAAACAGTACTATGGGTAAGGATTCCGTGGTAAGAATAAAGTCCGTTTCTAAAGCCTTTATCTATTTGTAAGAAGTTTTCTACTCCTCCCTCCTCCCCTATTTTCAGCAGGTAAGGCAATAAAATATTACTCAACGACGTTGAAGCTGTACGGGCATAACGTGAAGAAAGGTTAGGCACCCCACAATGTACAACTTCGTATTTAGTAAAGGTGAGTTGTTCTAAAGTCGTAAGTCCGCTTGTTTCCACACAACCTCCATTGCCTATACTTGTATCTACAATCACAGCACCTCGTGGCATCTGTTGTACCATATCTTCTGTAACAATTATAGGTGAGCGATGAGTTCCTGCCATAGCACCTATAAGCACGTTACAACGCTTCAAAGATTCACGAAGTAATTGAGGTTGTAAGGTTGCAGTATATACTGAGGAAGGTAAATGTGTGCGTAGTTCCCTTAAATCGGTAAGGGAGGAAGCAAATATCTTTACATTAGCACCTAATCCTAAGGCAGCTTTAGCAGCGGCTTCTGTGATATTATTAGCTCCCAAAAGTACCACCTCTATAGGAGGTACTCCTGTAATATTCCCAAATAGAAGTCGATTTTCTTCTGTGATGAGTTCTGAAGCGGTAAGCACAGCAGCTATACCCGTGAGCTCATCCACCGATTGTTGTATGGGATAATTTTCAGCCTCATCTTTGATATATTCAAAAGCTAAAGCAGTAATTTGCTTTTGTGTAAGCATCTCAAAATAGGATATATCTTGTGTATTGAGTTGTAAAACTGAAAACAATACTGTTTGAGGATTGAAGTAAGCGAGTTCTTCAGTAGTAGGAGGCTCAACCTTCAGTACCATTGGACAAGTAAAAACTGCTTCAGTATCATACACAATTTCGGCACCTGCCTCGCTGTAATCAGCATCAGGAAAGTGAGCTTCTTCACCTGCCCCAGCCTCTACGAGAATTTGGTGACCATTAGTTACTAATACCGCCACTTCATCAGGCGTTAAGCAAATGCGTTTCTCTTGAAAAGTGCGTTCTTTAGGAAGTCCTATTTTCAACGATTGTTGCTCATTGCTCACCGCTAAGCATTCTTCTTGTGGTAATAGTTGAGATATGTTTTGCATCAGTCTGAGAATTTAGTTTCTAAATCACTCACATATTTCTTGAAAGCGCGATCGGTTTCTATTAAGTTTTCCACTGTTTTGCAAGCGTGTAGCACTGTAGCGTGATCGCGTTGCCCTATCTGGCTTCCAATGGTTGAAAGTGAGTTTTTAGTGTATTTCTTCGAGAAAAACATCGCCAATTGTCGGGCTTGTACTACATTGCGTTTACGAGTTTTGGAATGTAGTGATTCGATATCTAAATTGAAATAATCGGCTATAATTTGCTGAATGTGGTCAATAGTCAAATCGTTCTTATTATTTTTCACCGATTTATCGATAATGCTTTGTGCGAGTTCTATAGAATATTCTTTGCGATTAAACGCTGCTTGTGCAATTAGTGAGTTGCTCACTCCTTCTAACTCACGTACATTCGTACGTATATTTTCAGCCAAATAAGCAATTATATCTTCTCCTATTTCGGCTCCATCATTATAGAATTTATTTTCTAAAATCTTGTAACGTGTTTCGTAGTCAGGAGTTTGTAATTCAGCCGAAAGCCCCCATTTAAAACGCGAAAGAAGACGTTGTTCTATATCAAATAAATCTACAGGAGCTTTATCCGAAGTGAGGATTACCTGTTTACCGTTTTGGTGTAGGTGATTGAAGATATGAAAGAAAGCATCTTGAGTTTTCACCTTCCCCGAAAGGAATTGAATATCATCTACGATAAGTACATCGATAAGCTGATAAAAGTGAATGAAGTCGTTAAGGGTATTTTTATCCTTGTCTTTAGCTGTAGAAGCACTGATAAACTGTTGAGTAAACTTTTCAGCAGAAACGTAAAGTACTTTTTTCTTGGGGTATTTTTCTTTAATATCCACCCCTATAGCGTGAGCTAAGTGAGTTTTTCCTAAGCCTACTCCTCCAAAAATAAATAGTGGATTAAAAGCCGTTCCACCAGGTTTATTGGCTACTGCCATACCTGCAGAACGTGCCAAACGATTAGAAGCACCTTCTACAAAATTATCGAAGTTTTGATGTAAATTGAGTTGAGGATCAACAGTTATCTCACGAATCCCAGGTATTACAAAAGGATTTTTAAGCCCAGGGTCTTTGGTCTCAGTAGCTAAAGTCAAAGTCTGTTTTGCTAATTCCGGACGATTCGTACTTGGCAGTTGTTCTTTAGTAAGTGGATTATCAACAATATACACAAGGCGGGAGTTTACTCCCAAAGTAAATGTCATTGCCGATTTGAGAAGAGAAATAAAATTTTCTTCTAACCATTCATAAAAGAATCTACTTGGAACTTTGATTTTTAAAGCATTCCCCTCTAATTCAACAGGGACAATAGGAACAAACCAAGTATTAAATTGTTGCTCAGTGATATTGTCTTTTATAAATTCAAGACACTTACTCCAAACTTTTTCAGCTGCTTCTTTCATTTTTTAGGGTGCTACTTTTTAGCTAAAAATTTGATTATTAGATTTTTTTACTAATTTTGCCGATGATAAAACTGTTCTTTTTTCAGTCAGCAAAATTGTGAATAATTTTTGAATAAAAAAAATATTTAACATTTGTTTTTCTGAATTTATTTTATAAGGGAACGATGTTAATCTTTTGTTAATGTTTATATCTATCTAATTATGAAAGGATTATACTTCGATTATGTACTGCGTACTCGCTATGCAGAAACCGACCAAATGGGGGTGGTATACTATGGTAATTATCCTCAATACCTCGAATTGGGAAGAGTAGAGTGGTTGCGCTCTATTGGTTTTACCTATAAAGCAATGGAAGAAGAAGGGGTTATGATGCCTGTGGTTTCTTTGCAAATTCAATATAAAAAACCAGCCCTATATGATGAGTTGATTACCATTCGCACCAAACTAAAAGAATTGCCTTCTACAAAAATTGAGTTTGATTATGAGATTCTTAATGAAAGAGGAGAGTTACTTTCCACAGCTAACACCATATTAGTATTTGTAGATGCAAAAACTTTTAGACCAGTGCGCTGTCCTGAAAAGGTATTAAAATTAATTGAAGAGAAGATGAGTAATTAGTCGCTAATAATGAATCGTTAGTCATTAGTATCTCACTACTAACGACTAACGACTAAAAAGCTAAAGACTATCTGTAGTTTTTAATGAGATTTTTCACTAAAAGAATTACATTAGGCATAGCTATATTTGCTGCGTTAAGTACTTCTTCGTGTGATACATCCGGTGAGATTTCTGGACCTCCTAAATCGGTGATGACTGAAAGGGCACACACCTCCATATTTTGATGACGTGCTACAATCACTTCAGGTACAGTACTCATCCCTACTGCATCTCCTCCTAAAATACGCACCATACCATATTCGGCTGGCGTCTCAAACGAAGGTCCTTGCAACCCTACATACACACCTTTTTGAAGTTTGATATTGTGTTCTTTAGCTATTTTTTCTAATTCAGCTATCATAGCGTGATTATAAGGTTTGCTCATATCAGGAAAACGTGCCCCAAACTGGTCTAAGTTCTTACCTCGTAAAGGGTGTTCTGGAAACATATTGATATGATCGCGAATCACCATTACATCTCCTATAGAAAAATTAGGATTCACACCTCCTGAAGCATTAGAAACGATGAGACGCTTGATACCTAATTGTGCAAACACACGTATCGGAAAAGTTACCTCTTGCATTGTATAGCCTTCGTAATAGTGCACACGCCCTGCCATCATCAACACATAACGGTTCTCTATTTTGCCATAGATAAGTTTGCCTTTGTGTCCAGCTACAGTCGATTTAGGAAAGTTAGGAATATTGTTGTATTTAATTTCCGAAATCACTTCCACTTCATCTTCTAATTTGTGAAGTCCAGACCCTAAAATAATAGCAAACTCTGGAGTGTGTTCTGTAATGTACGACTGTATGATGCGAGCCGTCTCGTTAATTTTGTCGTAAATTTGTTGCATATTTCTTTATTTTTTTGTCGATTTTGTAGATTGTCTGCCTTTGGAGGAATGGGAACTATTGATAAATTTACTAATTATTGAAAATTAGTAACACCAAATTTAGCAGCTTCTGCTCTTGCTTTAGGCACTAAGGCGGTAAGATTTTTAATCCGTGAAGCATCAGAAGGGTGCGTACTAAGTAACGAACTGGTTGATTTACCTCCTTTTAATGCTGCCATACGTTTCCATAACTCAGGAGCTTCAGAAGGATCATAGCCCGCAATTGCCATAATTTGAATACCTATAGCATCAGCCTCTGTTTCATTGGAACGGCTGAAAGGCAACATCACTCCTAAATTAGAGCCTAAGCCATAAGCCAGCATAAACTGGTCGGTATAAGCGGCATATTTGCTGCTTTGTAAAGCTATAGAACCTGCTATAGCTCCTATCTGCTGCAAGGTAGAGGCACTCATACGTTGTGCACCGTGATCAGCTAAAGCATGTGCTACCTCGTGCCCCATAACCACGGCTAAACCTGCTTCAGTTTTTGTTACAGGTAAAATCCCTGTATAAACTACAATCTTGCCCCCTGGCATACACCAAGCGTTTACTTCAGGACTATCTACTAAGTTGTACTCCCAGCGATAATCATCTAAATAACCTTGATAACCATTGGTATCAAGCCATAATTTGGCTGCTTTGGCTATACGTTCCCCCACTCGCTTTACCATAGCAGCATCATTAGTGCCTTTCAACACCTTATTTGAATTTAAAAAGGTGGAATATTGACTAAATGCGATTGGAAAAACTTTGCTATTAGGCATAAAGTTAAGGGTACTCTTCCCTGTAAAAGGATTTGTTTTACAAGAAGAGATCATCAAAAGTAATGTAATTAAAATTAATTTCTTCATAAAATTTTATTTGAGGGCAAAGATAATAATAATTTAATAATTGACAATCACCGATTAACATTATTTAACAATATTGTAAATTATTCTATTCCCTATCCCTATCTCCCAATCCCTAATTTTTGTCCATTGTTACTTGCTAATTGTTAATTAATTTGTACCTTTGCGCGCAAATTAAATAGAAATGGCAAATACCAAATATATATTTGTAACTGGAGGGGTAACCTCTTCTTTAGGAAAAGGCATCATTGCAGCTTCACTTGCCAAACTCTTGCAAGCTCGTGGCTATAGAGTAACCATACAAAAGTTCGACCCTTATATCAATGTCGATCCTGGTACTCTTAACCCTTATGAACACGGCGAGTGCTTTGTGACTGAAGACGGAGCTGAAACTGACCTCGACTTAGGTCATTACGAACGTTTCCTTAATGTATACACTTCTCAAGCAAACAATGTAACTACTGGACGCGTTTACCAAAGTGTAATTGAAAAAGAACGCCGTGGTGAGTTCTTAGGAAAAACAGTACAAGTAATTCCTCACATTACCAACGAAATTAAAGAACGTATTCAGATACTTGGCAAAACGGGTGAGTATGATATTGTGATTACAGAAATTGGAGGCACAGTGGGTGATATAGAATCTTTGCCTTATATAGAGTCTGTACGTCAACTTTTATGGGATTTAGGAGAACATAATGGTATCGTGATACATCTCACTTTAGTACCTTATCTCGCAGCTGCAGGTGAACTCAAAACCAAACCTACGCAACACAGTGTAAAAACCTTGATGGAAAGCGGTATCCAAGCCGATATATTAGTTTGTCGTACTGAGCACGAACTCTCCGATGACCTTCGTTATAAGTTAGCGCTCTTCTGTAATGTAAAACGTGAGGCTGTAATCCAATCTATTGATGTACCTACAATCTATGATGTACCAAATGTAATGCTCTTAGAAGGCTTGGATAAAGTAGCTCTCAAGAAGTTAGACCTCCCTTGTAAAAACGAACCCGACCTCACCCAATGGAACACTTTTTTGCAACGTTACAAGAATCCTAAACACCGCATAAAAGTAGGGTTAGTAGGTAAATATGTAGAATTACAAGATGCTTATAAATCTATTTTAGAAGCTTTTATACACGCTGGAGCTGCTAACGAAGTGCGTGTAGATGTAGAGAGTATTCATTCCGAACATCTCAACGAAGAGAATATTGAAGCTAAATTAGGTCATTTAGATGCTGTACTCGTCGCTCCCGGTTTTGGCGGTCGTGGTATTGAAGGTAAAATAAAAGCTATTGAGTATGTACGCAAGCATAACATTCCTTTCTTGGGTATTTGCCTTGGAATGCAAATGGCAGTCATTGAATTTGCACGCCACGTAGCAGGACTTAAAGACGCCAACTCTACCGAAATGAACGAACAAACGCCTTACCCTGTGATTAGTCTGATGGAAAGTCAGAAGGAGATTACTCATAAAGGTGGCACTATGCGCTTGGGCGCTTGGGATTGTGAACTTACCAAAGGTAGCAAGATATACGAAGCCTATGGTAAAAAAGATATTTCTGAACGCCACCGTCACCGCTATGAATTTAATAACGACTACAAAGAACAACTTGAGAAAGCAGGTTTACAATGCACCGGTATCAATCCTGATACAGGTTTAGTGGAGGTAGTAGAATTACCTAATCACCCTTGGTTTGTAGGGGTACAGTACCACCCTGAATACAAAAGTACTGTTGCCAATCCTCACCCACTATTTGTAGCTTTTGTAAAAGCCGCTTTGAACAATAAACTTAAAAAGAACTAAACAACAGATAAAAACAATTATATGGACGAAAGAAAATTCGATGTAAAGAGTATTATAGGTTTTGCCTTAATCTTTGTACTCTTAATGTGGTTTATGAACAATAATAAACCTTCTCAAGAAGAATTAGCCAAGCACAAAGCTCAACAAGAACAACAAGCTAATAAAACTGCTGCCAATACTCAAAATAACACTTCTACTGTTCAACCTACTGATTTGGGAAACTTTGCCTATTCAACTACCTTGCCTTCTGCTAAAAATGAGGTAACTGTATTAGAAAATAAAGACCTTAAAATCACTATCAGTAACCGTGGCGGACAGCTTAAAGAGGTGTTGCTCAAAGAATTCAAAACCTATGATTCTTTGCCTGTTTACTTAGTAAAAGATTGGAATGCTACTTTTAGTCTTGACTTTACTACTGCTCAGGACAAAAAATTAAACACCAAAGATTTGTATTTTGAGCCTACCCTAAGTGAAAACAATGGTAGCCAAGTGCTTTCTATGAAGCTTAAAACTTCCGAAAATACTTATTTAGAATACGTATACACCTTGCCTAAAGAAGGATATATGCTCGACTTAGTAGTGCGTTCTCAAGGTTTAGCTGGAGCTGTAAACACTTCTAAACCTATGAACATCGATTGGAAATTGCAAGCTCGCCGTATGGAGAAAAGTGTAACCTATGAAAACCGTTACACTCAAGTTGCTATACAATATGAAGGTGACCGTATCAATCGTATGAGCCAAGCTGGTAACGACGAACAAAAAGAAGAAAAAGTTAGTTGGGTGGCTTATAAACAACACTTGTTTACTTCTGTTCTTATCTCCGACAATCCGTTTGAGAAAGGTGATTTCGTTTCTCACAATATTGCTATGAACGAAGGAAAAGAAGTGAAATACACTAAAAACTTTCTTACTTCTTTACCTGTAAAAGCTAAAAGTGGAGAATTGAGTGAATCACTGCACTTCTATTTCGGACCCAGTGATTACAACGTACTCAAACAATATAACAATAAATACGAACTTACTGAGCTCATTCCGTTAGGTTGGGGTATCTTCGGTTGGTTGAACAAATGGTTGTTTATTCCTCTTTATAATTTCCTTGCTGATTATTTTTCCGTAGGATTGGTGATCATCTTGATGACCTTTATCGTGCGTATATTGCTATCACCTATCGTTTATAAATCGTATGTTTCTCAAGCTAAAATGAAGGTATTACGTCCTGAAATTGACGAAATCAATAAAAAATACGACGAACCTATGAAACGCCAACAAGAAACTATGGCTCTGTATAGCAAAGCAGGAGTGAACCCACTCAGTGGTTGTATTCCAGCTCTCCTACAATTGCCTGTGTTTTTAGCGCTCTTTAACTTCTTCCCTACCGAATTTGGATTGAGACAAAAGAGTTTTTTATGGGCTCACGACCTATCGTCATACGATGCTATTTTTGAACTTCCTTTCTCTATACCGTTCTACGGAAGTCACGTGAGTTTGTTTCCATTGTTGGCTTCTGTGGCTATTTTCATCTACTCAATGATGACAATGGCACAGACTGCACAACCTCAGCAACCTGGTATGCCTAATATGAAGTTCCTCATCTATCTATCTCCTATAATGATGTTGTTCTTCTTCAACAACTACGCCAGCGGACTCAGTTTATACTACTTTATATCTAACTTATTGACTATAGGCATTATGTTAGCTATCAAGTATTGGATTATAGACGAGAAGAAGATTCACGCTCAAATACAAGAAAACAAGAAAAAACCTAAAAAAGAAAGTAAATTCCAAGCTAAAATGCGTGAGATGATGGAACAAGCTGAAGCGCAACGCAAAGCACAACAAAATAAACGTTAGTCTCTAATAGATTAACGAGTAAAAAACAAATACACTTTGCCAAAGTTCTCTATTGCTATTGCACTACGATCTTTGGCAAAGTTTTTATATAAAACTATATAATGGTATAGTTTTTGCTGTTAATGTTTTCAAACTATGAAAAGAAAATTTATCAACATATTATTATCTGTACTCATCTTGTTCTCTAATTCAGGATGGGCTATTTCTTTTCATTATTGTCAAGACCACTTATCGTCAGTTTCTTTAGAATATATCACTTCTTCTGTAGATGAAGAAGTAAGTGATTGTGCTGATATGGACTCTTGTTGTGCTTCTGAGGACGACGATAGTGATGAGAGTAAAACAGAAACTTCACATAAAAAATGCTGTGATGATACAGCTATATCATCTTCTATTTCTGATAGTACTTCAGTAGTAAAAGCGTTGGAACTGCAACTACAACCTTTTGTAGTAAGTTCTTTGGTTTTTCCTACTTTGGAAGTGGTAAGTATTCCTCAGACTGTAAAGAAAGCCATCACAAGAGATTTCTTTTCGCAGTTGAATGCGCCTCCTCTGTATGAATTGTACTGCCAGAGGGTGTTTTATTCAGATAAAAGATAAGAGGTAATAAGAAAGGAGTTCACCTCTGTTTTCTAATTCTTAAAATCTAATTTCTAAACTGAATAAAACAGAAAAATAATGTACAAAAAATATATTTTTTTAATAGGGCTGTTGTTGCCCCTGTCTGTCTTTGCTCAACATTTTAGCAAAGGAAAAGTGGTAGACGAAAACAACGCACCTCTTATAGGGGCAGATGTGAATTGGGAGGGTACTGAAATAGGTGTATCTACTGATAATGAAGGAGCTTTCACACTGAAACGTACAGATGCTTCTAATACTTTGGCAGTAAGCTATATTGGTTATAAAAAGAAAACTATAAAAGTAAGCGGTAATGCGTCTTTACATATTCAATTAGAACCAGAAGCGACTTTGGAAGAGGTGGTAGTAAGCCAGAAGCGTGCTAATACGATGAAATCGCAATGGCAAGTAGCTGATGTGCACACAATGAGTAGTGGGGAACTACTGAAAGCAGCTTGTTGCAACCTATCGGAGAGTTTTTCTACCAACCCATCAATTGATGTAAACTTCTCGGATGCTGTTACGGGTAACAAACAGATAAAGATGCTGGGGTTAACCAGTCCGTACATACTAATGGCAGAGGAGAATATCCCTACAATGCGTGGTGCTTCGCAAGCCTACGGACTCTCATTTGTACCTGGCACGTGGATTGAGAGCATCCAGATAACCAAAGGAGCGGGAAGTGTGATTAACGGGTATGAGAGTATTTCGGGGCAAATCAACTATGAGATAGAGAAACCTATCAGTAGTCGTCCTTTTTTCTTAAACTTGTATGCTTCAGAAGATAATCGTTATGAACTCAATGCTCATACCAATCAAAAATTATCTGATAAGTGGGCGACTACCCTTTTTGCACACGGCAATGTACGTCAACAGAAAGCCGACCACAATCACGATGGTTTTATTGATAACCCTATAGGTAATCAAATCAACTTGTTGAATCGTTGGCAGTATGCGAATGCTGAAAAAGGTTGGGTAGGTTTTTTGAATCTCCACTATATGAAAGATGAGCGCCAAGCAGGAGAGTTGCGTTTTAATCCGCTAACCGACAAAGGAACTACCAATGCATGGGGCAGTGAAGTAAACTCCGAACGCTTTAGTGCATCTAATAAAATAGGGTATGTATTCCCTGATACACCTTATAAGAGCATAGGGTTGCAGAACTCTTTTCAGTCGCATCGCCAAGATTCTTATTTTGGGTTGAACCGCTATGATATACACCAAAAAAGTTGGTATGGTAATTTGATATACAACTCCATTATCACCAATACCAAACACAAATTTGCCACAGGACTCAACGGAACTTATGACGACTATAATGAGGAACTCACTACTTCGGCTCTTGCGGGAGATTTCTCGCGTGTAGATCGCTCAATAGGAGCTTTCTTTGAATACACTTACGACAATTTGAGTAACTTCAGTTTTGTGGCAGGAGTACGCGCTGATAGTCATAATCATTTAGGAAACTTCATTACGCCACGTTTACACGTGCGTTATAATCCTTGGAAACAAGCGACTTTCAGAGTATCGGCAGGGCGAGGCAAACGCGCTGCTAATGTGATAGCAGAGAACCAACAACTCTTGGCATCTGCACGTCAGCTTGCCATTATAGGAGGTGATGGAGGCAAGCTCTATGGTTTGAATCCCGAAATTGCTTGGAACTACGGAGTGAGCTTTTTGCAAGCGTTTAAAGTATTCGGTAAAAGTGCAGAGTTTTCAGTAGATTTCTACCGCACAAATTTTGACAATCAAGTAGTAGTAGATTTGGATAACTCAGCCCAACAAGCCTTGTTTTACAACCTCAATGGGAATAGTTTTGCGAACTCTCTACAAGCAGAATTTAGTATTACTCCTGCCAAAGGGTTGGACTTCAAGGCAGCCTATAAGTATTATGATGTGCAAACACAGTTTACTAAAGGACAGATGGAGAAGACCCTTACCCCAAAGCATCGCTGGTTTGCCAATGTAGCTTACGAGACTCCTGAGCGCCACGAGAACAAGCATTCTCAATGGAAGTTTGATGTAACCTTCAACTGGTTAGGAGAACAACGCTTGCCTACAACCGCTACGAACCCTATAGCCTATAGGTTAGACGATTATGCACCATCATTTGCTACACTCAATGCTCAAATCACCAAAGTATTTTCTAAGACATTCGAGGTATATATAGGAGGGGAAAACATCACCAATTATAAACAAGAGAATGGTATTTTGGCAGCCAATAATCCTTTTGGCGCATATTTTGATAGTACAATGCAGTACGCTCCTGCCTTTGGACAGATGTATTATGCAGGATTAAGATTTAAATTATTATAAAATGAAAACACGTATTTTATTATGGATAGCTTTGAGCTTTTTTGGGCTTACTATCGCAAGTGCACAACAAGCACCTAACAAAAGTAAAAAAGTAGAGTTTGCTGTAGGAGGCAACTGTGAACAGTGTAAGGCGCGTATAGAAAAAGCGGCTTATAGCGTAAAGGGCGTAAAGAGCGCTAATTGGAATATCAAGAGTGGCAATATGACCCTTATTTTTGACGAGCGCAAATGCAATGAAAGTGATGTGCAGAAAGCTATTGCCAAAGTAGGACACGATGCTGGCAAAGAACGCGCTGACGATGAAGTGTACAAAAACTTACACCACTGCTGTTTATACGAAAGATTACCTTAAAATTTGGGTAGCCTAAAAAGCTTTTTGAAAATATGATTATGGTATACTGATAATCAGATGCTTTTAGTGATGTTGTAGAGGGGATTTATAAATCACTCCTACAACATCACTTTTTTAGATAGCCTCATTTCGGTATAGATTTTGCTGTTAAGAAAGAAACACTAAATCACAACAAAATGAAAAAGATAACTATTCTACTAATGTTAGCAGTAGCTTTGGGGCTTAGTTCTTGTGCGAGCATTTATGTAGCTACTGATTATGATCGTCAAGCCGATTTTTCAGCGATGAAATCTTTTGCTTTTTTTAAAGAAGGTATTGATAAAGTACAAATATCCGACTTGGATAAGAAACGTATTTTACGTGCTATAGAGCAAAATCTTACTACTAAAGGGCTAACACTTTCTGAGAACCCTGATTTTTTAGTAAATATCTTTACTCGTGACCGAGAGAATGTAGATGTGTATGACAACAGTCCTTATTATTGGGGCTGGGGAATGGGTTGGGGGCCATTTTGGGGAGGCGCCACTTATAATGTAAGCCGAAATACTGAGGGTACTCTTTACATTGAGATTATTGATGCGAAGAAGCGTGAATTGGTATGGCAAGGAAAAGGCACAGGCTATTTGCCACAATCGATGGATAAGAAGGAAGAGGCTATCAAAAATTTTGTAAACAAGATATTAGAACAATATCCTCCTTCAGCAGATAAAAAATAACAATCACTAACTTTGTCAGAGTCTAATGACCCCGACAAAGTTTTAATTTTTCATATAGTAATTTGTAACCTATGTTTAAAACCCCTTTTTCTTTCGATGGACGTATTAGGCGTACTGAATTTGGACTCTCCCTTATCATTTTCTATATAATTTTTAATTTTTTAGATGAAGTGTTCAATTTTAATCGTTCATTTTCGCTAATCTTTTTTATTCCTCTTTTCATCTTCTATTTTGCACAATCAGCAAAGCGTAGTCACGATATAGGTGAAAGTGGATGGCTATCTTTGATCCCTTTATATAACCCTTTTCTTTTGTTATTTAAAGAAGGAAGTGCAGGAGAAAATGTGTATGGTGAAGATCCTAAAAAACGTGTAAATAACACATTTTTCAACAATCCTTCTACAACTCCCCCTCCACCCATTATATTTTCTCCTGTACAAGCAACTCCATCTGTTCATACCGAGAAGAAAATCACCCAACAATATCTTCTCAGTGAGGATGGTAAAACTTTACTAAAATGGTTTGATACTCAAGTTACTGCTATAGATATGCAAGCCGATCCCATTTTGAGAAATGTTACAACCATAGGCAGAGATGCTTTCTACAATTGCAACAAACTCAGCAAAATAAACTTCAATGGACAGCTCACTACCATACAAAAAGCCGCCTTTGAAGATTGTGACCAATTGCGCCACCTTAGCCTCCCAAGCCGTGTGAGCTTTATAGGTGAATTCCTCTTTGGTAAAAATTGTATTGAGTCTATAAGTATTGAAAGTGAAATACCCCCACGATTAGAAGGTGACTTTTCCTACAACGACGAAAAACTACAAGCTATTTATGTTGCCACAAGTGATATAAGTTTGTATCGCAATAGTGAAAATTGGAGAAAATATGTACACCTTATAAAATAAAACATACTGATTATCAGATATATAAAAAGTTACACAGAAATATTTTTACAAAAACTTTTGGCTATTTAGAAGATTATCACTACATTTGCCACGATTTTAGGGGAAATAGAGTATTTATTTTATCAATTAAGTTTAACTCTTTCCTATAGTAATCCCCTTATATAATACTCTAATTACTATCAGGAAATACAAATTTTATCATCAGCAAATGGCTGAAAACACTCAAAATCCAGAAGAATTTTTACAAAACTTCAACTGGGAAAAATACCAAGAAGGTATTGACAGCGTACAAGAAGACCAATTAAAAAACTTCGAAGAATTGGTTAAAAACAATTTCGTTGACACTCAAGACAATGAAGTAGTAGAAGGTGTTGTAACTCGTATTACCGACAGAGAAGCAATTATCGACATCAACGCTAAATCTGAAGGCGTTATCTCTCTCAACGAGTTTCGCTACAACCCTAATCTCAAAGTAGGTGACAAAGTAGAAGTACTTATTGATATCCGCGAGGACAAAAACGGTCAGTTAGTACTTTCACACCGCAAAGCACGTACGCTTAAGGCTTGGGATAGAATCAACTTAGCACACGAAAACGGCGAAATCGTAAATGGTTTCGTAAAAAGCCGTACCAAAGGCGGTATGATTGTAGATGTATTTGGCATCGAGGCATTCCTCCCTGGTTCACAAATTGATGTGAAACCTATCCGCGATTACGAGCAATTCGTAAACAAAACAATGGAATTCAAGATTGTGAAAGTAAATCACGAGTTCAAAAACGTAGTGGTTTCTCACAAAGCGCTCATCGAAGCAGATATCGAAGAACAAAAGAAAGAAATCATCAGCCAACTCGAAAAAGGTCAAGTACTCGAAGGTGTTGTGAAAAACATCACTTCTTATGGCGTATTTGTAGACCTTGGTGGCGTAGATGGATTGATTCATATCACCGACCTTTCTTGGGCTCGTATCAACCACCCAAGCGAAGTGGTTTCTGTAGATCAAAAATTGAACGTAGTAATCCTCGATTTCGACGACAACAAATCTCGTATCCAATTAGGCTTGAAACAGCTTAGCAAACATCCTTGGGATGCTTTAGCCGACGATCTTAAAGTGGGTGATAAAGTAAAAGGTAAAGTTGTTGTTATTGCCGATTATGGTGCTTTTGTAGAAATCGCTGATGGCGTTGAAGGTCTTATCCACGTTTCTGAAATGTCTTGGAGTACTCACTTGCGTTCTGCTCAAGATTTCGTAAAACTCGGTGACGAAGTAGAGGCTGTTATCTTAACTCTCGACCGCAACGAGCGCAAAATGTCTTTGGGTATCAAACAACTTACCCCAGACCCTTGGATCAACATCACTGAAAAATATCCAGTAGGTTCTAAACACACAGGTACTGTTCGTAACTTCACTAACTTTGGTGTATTCGTAGAACTCGAAGAAGGTATTGATGGTCTTATCCACATCACCGACCTTTCTTGGACTAAGAAAATCAAGCACCCATCAGAATTTGTAAACTCTGGTGATAAAATTGAAGTAGTAGTACTCGAATTGGATGCTGAAGGTCACAAATTGTCATTAGGCCACAAACAAACCACTCCTAACCCTTGGGACAAATACGAAGCTGAATTTGCCGTAGGTACTATACACACTGGTACCATTTCTAAAATGGTAGATAAAGGTGCTACCGTTCCTTTCAACGACGATATTTTAGCCTTTGTTCCTTCACGTCACTTAGAAAAAGAAGACGGAAAAAAATTAGGCAAAGGAGATACTGCTGAGTTCAAAGTAATTGAGTTCAACAAAGAATTTAAACGTGTAGTAGCTTCTCACACCGCTATCTTCAAAGAAGAAGAAGAAAAAATAGCTAAAGAAGCTGCTGTAAGCACCAATTCATCTACTGTTGAAAAATCAACCCTTGGAGACCTTGAAGTATTACAAGAGTTGAAAGACAAGATGGAAAAATAGAAGTAATTTAGTTTTTTTCATAATTTTTTGTTTTAATGAGGAAAAGTCGTTGCTGGGAAGTAACGACTTTTTTTATTTAGCAAGCTGACTCCTCAAAAAAGCAATCTCCTCTTCTTTCATAGCGATAATACGCTCATACAACTTCCTCTCTTCTTCAAATCCTTTGTTATTACAAATGAGATTTCCTCCCTTATTCTTTGTAGCTGTATCATTAAAGTTATTATGAAGTACACTACCTCCTTCATATTCAAAAATTTCAGGTAAAGAAGTGTCTAATATCTTTATAATTTCAAACAAACGTTCTACAGTAAGTTGTGTTTGTCCATTCTCAATACTACTATAAGCGCGCTGAGAAATATTTAGTTTCATTGCCATAAACTCTTGCTTGTAGTCTTTAGCTTCTCTAATTCTTCTTATTTTATCGTGATAATTATACATATAGAAATATTTTTTCTGCAAATGTACGAAATATTTCTAACATAGAAGAAAAGTATACTAAATATTTGCAAAAAATATAGTTACTTTGTCCCCAGAAAAAATAGTATAAATTTTTCTTGTAATAGGACACACTTTGTCCTCTACTCATAGTATTTTTGCAATGTAAATAACAATCAATAATTTTTATCAAAACAAATGAAGAAAATAATTTTAATGGCAGTAGCAGTGCTGGGAGCATTAGCTATAAACAGTTGTAGAAAAGAAACTGAAACAATTATCGAAAGAGTAGAGGTTCAAAAAGGCAATCAAATCCTTTCTGGAATAGGAGCGCCTACAGAAACTCTTGGAAATGTAGGTGATTACTATCTAGACCTTTCTAATAGCAATCTCTATGGAGCTAAAACTGCACAAGGTTGGGGAAATCCTATCAGCCTAAAAGGTATACAAGGAGATAAGGGAGAAAAAGGTGATACTGGTGCCACTGGACAAAAAGG
>NZ_KB291433.1:0-56864 GCF_000318295.1 Capnocytophaga sp. oral taxon 326 str. F0382 | reverse complement strand
AAGGTGATACTGGTGCCACTGGACAAAAAGGTGAAAAAGGAGAGCCTGGCACTCCTGGTCAAAATGGCTCTAAAATCTATGCAGGAATAGGAGCCCCTACTATTAATATAGGTGCAGTAGGAGATTGGTATATCGATAGCCAAAACAAACGGCTCTATGGACCTAAAGAAACAAGTGGCTGGAGCAATGAATATATATCTTTATTTTCATCTTACACATTAAGTGAAGATAAAAAAACTCTATTGCAGTGGAATGATATGAGTTATACATCTATCAATATGAATGACTTTAAAGAACTCAAAGATGTTACCATTATTGGACCAGAGGCTTTTAGCGGAAATAAAATCTTAACTTCTATTGTTATAGGAAATAAAGTTAAAAGAATTAGCAATAAAGCATTTGAAAATTGCAAACGCCTAAAATTTACTACCCTTCCTAATGGTATAGAACGTATAGGTGAATATTCTTTTGCAGGTTGTATAAGTTTAGAATCCTTAACTGTACCAAGTAGTATTATTTCATTTGCTACAGGTACCTTTGAGAATTGTCCTAAACTAAAAACTCTTATCATTGAGAAACAAACCCCTCCTACTTATAGACGTTTCATTGGTGATAATGGTTCAAGTTACTATGTTTTTGAAAGTAATTTATTTACAGATAATAAAACTACAAATATTTTAGTTCCATTAAACAGTATTGAAACATACAAAAAGACTGAAGATTGGAAACAATATGCTAATAAAATTCAAGCTATACCTTAAAATTAAACTAAAGGCGGAACCCGAAAAGCCTATAACAGAGTAGGGATAATATCTGTTAATAAGCTCAATAATAATGAAAAGTATTAAAATCCTAATTACATTATTAATGATGTGTTTTGTTACTAATATTTTAGGGCAAACTAAAGCACCCCATACCTATAAAGCTTTTGAAATAAAAAAACAAGCTATTGAAAATAAAGCTTTACAAAAATTAGGTATTTCTCTTGCTGAAATCAATAAGCTGAGAAAAGATAAGTCTGGAGAATCTCTTTATAAAGCTAAAGAAAATGCTAAAAAATCCTACATAAAAAAGAAAGGAGAGATTAAACTTTCCTTTGATGTATTGATAGATGAATTTAGCGCAAAAAACGACGCTATAAATAAGTACAAAGATGTCATCATCAAGAAAATATGTAAAGACTTAACTGAGTTAGAAAGAGCTAAATTGTGCATAGAAGTTTCTTTTAAAAAATGGGCTGAAAAAGGTGAATATGAGAAAAAAGAAGAATACGAGGCTCGAATGGCTAATAAGTACAAAATGTTAGAAAAAATTAGTCAGAACATCATCTTAAGTTTTGTAAATAAAGAAGTAATACTCAAAACAGGAAAATATAATATTGATAAAGAAATATATAATATTTCCTTAATGAAAAGGTACCCCTTCTACTTGTTCAATACAAGAAATGCTTGATTAAACGAAGTTTATACTTATCATAATACAATATTTAAGGATCTCTATCCAAATGACCAAGCAGACTCAGAAATCCAAGAATCGTACGAAAAAAAAACTCGGAACTATTCTTTACAAAAGGACTTTTTAGGAGAATATGTTATAAAATTCCCTACTTATATAAAGAAAATAGGAAGAGACATTGCTAAACATTATAAAACTGAAGAAGAAATTTATTCAGATGAATTTTGGAATGGAGAAGCATATGTTACCACCTTTGATAATTGTATAGTGTATGAAGGATATTTTCTACCTAATAAAATAGAAATAGAAGGACAATTATACGAAACAGGATTGTTTGATACATATATTAGTGATTGGACTTTAAACAAAGAAGAAGTACAAATCATTGCTAAAATGCAAAAAAAAGCTAATTTAAAGTATCCAACTGTAAGTGAACTTAATTTTAACACCAATGAGTTAGGACTTTCAAAATATTTCCCAGAAAACTATACTTTTAAAATAACAAATAATTAAAATGAAAGTAATTTTTTAGTATTCTAAAATAAGACTATCTAATAAAACAGATAAATGTCTATTGCAAAATATTTTTACTCTATATCCTAAAATCTATATACAATTGATAATCTAATAGTACTTCTTTTTCATCAGGATACACTTTTTTTATACAAAGCTAGCTGAAAAAGAAATTATTATAAGAACTAACAATTAACAAATATTGTACTTACTTTAAAAACTAAAGGCAGATCCGAAAAGCCTATAACAGAGTAGGAAAAACTTAAATTATTTAAACAATGGCACAAGAAATTAACTTTGGTACCAAATTCATTAGAATTTGCCCTACCGACAACAACAAAATTGAACATTCCAGTAATGGAAAAAGCTGGTCTACAAGCTATAAAGGCTCTTCATATGGTTGCTTTTATGACTTAGCTGTTTTTGGAGGTGAAATTTTTGCTATTACCTCTAAAGGAATTTATGCCTCTAAAAATGGAGGAAGTAGCTGGTCTACTCGTTATACAGGTTCATCCTATGGTGAATTTGAATCTATCCAAGTAATTGGAACAGAACTCATTGCCCACACCTCTAAAGGTACCTATGTTTCTAAAAACGAAGGTCGTAGTTGGTCAAAAAGGAATTAACCTACAGAATGAGGCTGTCCGAAAAGTCTCAAAATCACTTTTGCGTTGCTACACTTTGCCAAAGTTTCAGACTTTAGCAAAGTTGATTATACTGATAATCAATAACTTTTGTAGTATATTATGTAGGAAAGCCAGCGATAGCTGGGTATATGCTGCAAACGCCCACATCAATAGAACTTTTTGGACACCCTCATTCTCTAAATAAAAAAATAAATGTCAAGAAAAATATATATTGCCTTAGGAGCTTTGTTTGTAATCTCTCTTAGTATTTTTATCTTTAATACTATTTACCAAAATCAGCTCCCTAAAATTGTCGAAGAAATTAATAACTCAGCTATTGGAGCTATACTCACAGCTATTGTTACTGTTTTCCTTTTACAAGGACAAACTGCCACTGAAGAAGAACGTGAGAGAAATCTTTCTGTATTCGAGAAAAAACAAGAAGTATTTCATAACTTCTTAGAAAAACTCAAAGAAATAGTACAAGATGGTAAAATTACTATTGCAATGCGTGATGATGCACAAGGAGGTGAAAATGTAGATGAACTCAAAGAACTACTCTTTCAGCTCTCATACATTCAAATGCACACACACGAAGACAATACCGATAAAATCTTCAAACACATTGCAAATATCATACAGCGAATGAATGAATTTGAAACAGCTGGCAATGACAAACAAGCCTTAATGGCTGAGTTTTATACTAATTTTTCACAAGAGTTATTTGGTATCATCACTGTACTAAAAAGTGACTTGTACAAAGTAGACTCTAAACCTATCCCCTCTGAAAATATTAAAAGCATTTTAGAAAAATGTAATTTATTCGTTGAAGGTGGCGAAATAGATAAATACGAAATGCAAAACTACTTTTGGAATGAACTACAAAATGAACTTATAGCAAAAGGTTATAAGTTTGAAAAATTCAATTTTGAACAAGACGTAAATAAGTATTACAGGGGGACTAGGAACAGACATAAATGGTTTGGATTTACTATTCCTATTTATACCACTCAAACTAATGAAGAAGTTAACTTTGATATCGAATTAGAAAATGATTATTATTTTGGTTTTCATAAAAATGGGAACCCTAGTAGTGAGTTATTTGTAAAATGTGTTAGAGAAACTTATGCAGGTTTCAAAGAAAGTAATAGTTGGTACGGTTGGACATATTCAACACGATACAATTTAGACTTCTGGAATTTAAATAGTCCAAGTTTTGAATCGTTAAAACACCCTCAACGACGAAAATTACTCATAGAAAACATAGCCCGTGAAATGGATACTTATATTCAGATTTTTATCAGAGTAGCCCACGAAAACAATTTGTAGCTATAACTTTTCATCAAAAAATATCATAAAAAACAGGTTATCCTAACAACCTGTTTTTTTTATTTGCTTTTCTTTTTGATTTACTATATCTTTGCCCTCTGAAAACTAATCATTAATCATTTTATCACTAACCGTTTTTCAAAATGCTTAGAATAGAAAATATCAGTAAACAATACGGCAACTACACCGCACTCAACGATGTATCGCTAAACATGCCTAAAGGCAGCATCTTTGGATTGCTCGGGCCAAATGGGGCAGGAAAAACTTCTCTTATACGTATTATTAACCAAATTGTACTGCCCGATGCAGGACAAGTTTTTTTTGACAGCGAACCTTTGCAACCCAAGCATACAGCTCAAATAGGCTATTTGCCCGAAGAACGCGGTTTGTATAAATCGATGAAAGTGGGCGAACAAGCCTTGTATTTAGCGCAACTCAAAGGATTGAGCAAAGCTGAAGCTAAGGAACGACTTAAATTTTGGTTCGACCGCCTCGATATTGGCGATTGGTGGAACAAAAAAGTACAAGAACTCTCCAAAGGGATGGCTCAAAAAATACAGTTTTTAGTAACCGTACTACACAACCCCAAACTATTGATATTTGATGAGCCTTTTAGTGGGTTCGACCCCATCAATGCCAATGTTATCAAGGACGAAATTCTCTACTTGCGTGACCAAGGCGCTACCATTATCTTCTCTACTCACCGAATGGAATCGGTAGAGGAACTGTGTGACCATATTGCACTCATCAATAAATCACGTAAAATATTAGATGGTAAACTTATTGATATCAAACGTGCTTATAAAAACAATTCTTACGAAGTAGGTTTAAAATTGCCTGAAGACCAGAAACCTGCTCTCTTGAACGAACTGAAAATGCATTTTGAACTAAGTGAAGCGCATTTCAAAACATTGTACAACGAATTAAAACTGCATATCAAGCAAAAAGAAGGACAAACCGCTAACGATTTGTTGCAATACCTTATAACTCGTGCCGAGGTAACTCATTTTGTAGAGGCTATCCCTACCGTTGATGAGATTTTTATCTCAACCATTAATAAATTGTCAAACTAAAAACTGCCCGTGAGGCTCATATTATGAAACATTTAGGAATTATTATTCAAAGAGAATACTTAAATAAAATACGTAATAGGTCATTTGTGATAATGACGTTCGTAAGTCCACTTATATTCGTTTTGTTTGCTTTTATCATTGGCTTTTTAAGTGATATGAACCGAAAGAGCAAGGCTAAGGATATTGTGATTGTAGATGAAAGCGGACTCTATGCTAATACTTTTGAGAATACCGAGACAACTCAGTTTCAATACCTCAATAATATTTCACTCAAAGATGCCAAAGCCAATGTATTAGAAAAAGGTCAATATGGATTGTTATACATTCCCGCTAAAGGTGACCAAAATATTGCTTTTTATAGTGAAGAATCACCCTCCTTATCACTTACTAATGAGATGACAGCTGCAATGGAGCGCACTCTTTTCCAACATAATCTCACTCAAAAAGGAATTGATAAAAAGGAAATAGACGCAGCTAAAGCTCATATTGATATCGAGTTACAGAATTTCACAGGGGAAAAGAGCTCCGAATTTGATAGCGTGATGAAAATAAGCATTGGAGGAATTGCTGGTTATCTAATTTTTATGTTTATCATCATCTATGGCAATATGATTATGCGCAGCGTAATAGAGGAAAAAACCAATCGAATTATAGAAATTATCATTTCATCTGTCAAACCTTTTGAATTGATGTTAGGAAAGATTTTAGGTACTTCGTTAGCGGGCATCACTCAATTTGTAATATGGGTTGCTATAGGGGGGATATTGTTAGCATTAGCTCCTTCTTTTTTTGATGTAAACACTTCTACACAAGCAGTACAAGGAGCAGGTAATTTATCGGATATCAACAATATAGTAAGTTCTTTATATCATTTCCCTTTTGCCGAAACCTTCGTAGTCTTCCTCTTGTTCTTCATAGGAGGCTACTTACTATATAGTTCGCTTTATGCAATGATTGGCGCAATGGTTGATAATGAAACCGACACTCAGCAGTTTATGATGCCTATATTAGTCCCTTTAATGTTAGGCTTCTATGTAGGAATGTTCTCTGTAATCGAAGAGCCCCACGGCACCATTTCGGTAGTATTTTCGTACATTCCTCTCACTTCACCTATAGTAATGCTAATGCGCATACCATTTGGGGTAGCGTGGTGGGAAGTAGCAATTTCCCTTGTTATTCTGTATCTTTCTTTCTTCGGAATTATCAAATTGGCAGCCAAAATATACCGCATTGGTATCTTGATGTACGGCAAAAAACCTACTTATAAAGAACTGTGGAAATGGCTTAAAATGAAATAAAATGAAAACAGAAAATCAATATATCAACCGCGAATTGAGTTGGCTCAGATTCAATGCTCGCGTACTCCAAGAGGCTGCCGATGAACGCGTGCCTCTATTAGAGCGCTTGCGCTTTGCGGGTATTTTTTCTAACAACTTAGATGAGTTCTTCAAAGTGCGTTACGCTACAGTGAAACGTGTTGCTATGAACGAAACTTCCGACAAAGAATTAGGAGTACACGCTAAAGAGCTTTTAGAAGAAATTACTAAAGAGGTAATTCTTTTGCAAGATGAAAGTTTGAAAATCATTGACTCTATCACCAAAGAATTAGAGAAAGAGCAAATTTTTATAGTAGATGAAAAGACCTTATTACCTGAGCACGAAGCCTTTGTAAATACGTATTTCTACGACAAAGTGCGCCCTGCCCTCTTTACTATTATCCTCAACGATTTGGAGATGTTTCCTCAACTGAAAGATGATGTGGCGTATTTGGCAGTAAAAATGACACTAAAGGAAGAGGACGAGAAAGCTTCAGGTGTAGAAAAGTTCTTTTCATCACGTGTCTACAAAGAAAAAATACAATATGCACTGATTGAGTTACCTACTACTCTCGACCGCTTTATAGAACTACCTCAGATAGGTGACAAACACTATATCATTATGCTGGATGATGTAATTCGTTTCTGTTTGCACAAAATATTCAACATCTTCAATTACGAATCGCTTACAGCAAATATGATTAAAATCACCCGTGATGCCGAATTAGACATCGACGATGATTTGAGCAAAAGTTTCATCGAAAAAATCTCTACCAGTGTGGAAGACCGGCGCAAAGGGAAACCAGTGCGTTTTGTATACGACAAAATGATTGATAAGGACACCTTACAATTCTTATTCGAGAAGATGGGGATTGCAAAAACTGATAGTGTAATACCTGGAGGGCGTTACCACAACCGTCGCGACTTTATGAGCTTTCCCAGCTTAGGCCGTAAGGATTTGACCTATGCTCCTATACAACCTCTACCCGTACAAGGACTTACCTCTGAAGAGAGTTTACTAAAGAAAATTGCTGAAAAGGACTATTTGCAATACACACCTTACCATACTTTTTCTAACATTATATGGTTTTTGAGAGAAGCTGCCCTTGACCCCAAAGTGAAGTCGGTAAAAATAACCATTTATCGTTTGGCAAAGAACTCACAAGTAGTCAATTCACTCATCAATGCAGTGAAAAACGGTAAACAAGTAACCGTTCAGATAGAACTGCAAGCACGCTTTGATGAGGAATCAAATATACGATATGCTGAACAACTAAAAGCAGAGGGTGTAAAACTCATTTTTGGCGTACGCGGACTCAAAGTGCATAGTAAAATATGCGTAATTGAACGCAAAGAAGGTAAAGAACTGAAACGCTATGGTTTTATCAGCACAGGTAACTTCAACGAAAGTACAGCTAAAATCTATACTGATTATACACTGTTTACTGCCAATCAAGTGATTCTCAAAGAGGTAAACAAAGTGTTCAACTTCTTTGATACCAACTATAATGTGCAAAAATTCAAGCATTTAATAGTCTCTCCTCACTATACCAAAAAACAACTTAAACACCTGATAGATGAGGAAATCAAGAATGCTAAAGCGGGCAAAGAGGCATATATCAAGCTAAAGATGAACAACATCACCAGCTACAAGATGATTGATAAACTATACGAAGCCAGCCGTGCAGGAGTAAAAATACAAATGATTGTACGCGGCATTTGTTGCTTAGTACCTGGTATTGAAGGAATGAGCGAGAATATTGAGGTAATTAGTATCGTCGATAAGTTCTTAGAACACCCACGTTTGTTTATATTTGGCAATGGAGGTACCCCTAAAGTATACATCTCCTCAGCCGACTGGATGACGCGCAACATTTCTTTCAGAGTAGAAGTAGGTTGCCCTATTTACGATAAAACCATACAGCAAGAGCTGATAGATACCTTCGAAATAAGTTGGGCTGATAATGTAAAAGCGCGTATCATCAACAAAGCGCAAGACAATACTTATCGCCCTCACACCACCCCTGCCTTGCGCTCTCAAGTAGCCCTATATGAGTATTATCAGCATAAAAACAAGCTCACCGAATAGATGAAAAGACCAAAAATTAAACTAGCTCAACACGTAATAGAAGCCTGTAAAGCCAAACAAATAAAATATATTGTCATCTCTCCAGGGTCGCGTAATGCCCCTTTAACCATTGGTTTTGCCAATGATCCTTATTTTAACTGTTATAGTATTGTAGATGAGCGTTGCGCCGCTTTCTTTGCCTTAGGCATTGCCCAACAACGGCGTGAGCCTGTGGCTGTTGTATGTACTTCAGGCTCTGCTTTACTCAATTACTACCCTGCTTTTTCAGAGGCTTTTTACAGTAATATCCCTTTGGTAGTTATCTCTGCCGACCGCCCATCAAGCAAAATAGATATAGGTGACGGACAAACCATACGTCAGGTAAATGTACTAGCGAACCACAGTGCCTACAATGCCAATCTATCAGATGAAACGCATAGCGATAAAAGCAACTTTTATGAACTAAACAGAGCGTTGAATACAGCTATAGAGGAGCAATTACCAGTGCATATCAACGTACCTTTTGAAGAACCCTTATACCTCACTACCGAAGAACAGTATCCTTTTGAGAACATCGTTGCAGAAATCAAAAATCCTATTATTAATGAGGATAAAGCTATTAATTTTGTAAAACATTGGAACTCTTCGGCTAAAAAAATGGTATTAGTAGGGGTATTAACACCCAATAGTGTAGAATCTCAATATATTGAATGGCTTGCCAAAGACCCCTCTGTAGTAGTACTCACTGAAACTACATCGAACTTGCACCATTCGCATTTTATTCCTTATATCGATAAATTGCTCACTTATACCGAAAAAGACCCTACTCTAAAAGAAGCCTTACGCCCAGATCTGTTACTTACTTTTGGTGGTCTGGTAGTTTCCAAAAAGATAAAACAGTTCTTGCGTTCTTATCAACCTGCCTATCACTATAATGTAGATTTACACAAAGATTATAATTCATATTTCTGTTTAACAGATCATTTTAAAGCAGATATCAATACTTTTCTGAAAGAGGTTACCCCTAAATTAATGAGCGTGCCTTCTACCTATCAACAACAGTGGTTAAAAGTCAAAAACGAGATACAACAAACTCATTTAGAGTATATCAATCAAATTCCTTTCTCCGATTTAAAAGTGTATAGTGAAGTTTTTAAGAGTATTCCTAATGATTATATTGTGCAGATAAGTAATAGTTCAGCTATCAGATATGCTCAATTGATGAAAGCACACCCTTCCTGGAAAGTGTTTTGCAACCGTGGCACCAGCGGTATTGATGGTAGTATGAGCACAGCTATTGGGGCTACTGTTGGGAGTGCATCACCTACCGTTTTTATCACGGGTGATTTAAGTTTTTTCTACGATAGCAATGCACTTTGGAACAAGTATATTCCACAAGACTTCAGAATAATTCTTCTCAACAATCAAGGGGGAGGTATCTTTAGGATACTCCCTGGTGATAAAACTGATCCTAACTTTGAATATTTCTTTGAGACACCTCACAAACTCACAGCCGAGCATTTTTGTGAAATGTACAACATCAATTATCAGTCAGCTACTAATCTTACTGATTTACAGAGAAAAATAGGTGATTTTTACGAAAAATCCGACGTACCAAAGCTATTAGAAGTACATACACCACGAAAAATAAATGATAAAGTTTTGTTAAAATATTTTGAGTTTATAAAAAAATAACTACTTTTACCGCATTAATAATTTTAAATATAAAAAATTATGAGTAAACGTGATGATTTAATCGCTGTGTACACCCAAGATTTAAAAGAAAAATGTGGTGAAAAGAACCCAGATGTAGAGTTCTTAACAAAAGTAACGGTAGGTTTAGGACCTTGTATTTACAACAATGATGCTTCTAAAGTATCTGGCTCTGACCAAACTGAGTTAGACCGTGTAAAACAAAACTTCCTAATCAAAAAATTAGGCTTAAAAGATGGTCCTGAGTTAGACAAGGCTATTGATGCTGTACTCGAAAAATACGGCAAATCTAACAAAAGCAAGTACCGTGCAGTTGTGTATTATCTGTTGGCTAAACACTTCAAAAAAGAAAGCGTTTACAACAAATAAAAATCAAAAAAGGCTGTTCATCCATTGAGCAGCCTTTTTTATCAGATAACAAGTAATAGAATAAATGGAGGATAAAAAAAGAAAACTACAACACCACAAGAATATAGCTACAGGGCTCTTTGTTTTGACGCTTATCATTTATATGGCAATGGTGGTATGGCACAAAAAAGCTCCTGAACTCACTTTTATAGGTTATATAAAGGCTTTTTCCGAAGCCGCTATGGTAGGAGCGCTTGCTGATTGGTTTGCAGTTACAGCACTCTTTCACAAACCATTAGGATTAAACATTCCACATACTAACCTCATTGAGGAACGAAAAAATGATATAGGTGAAAACTTAGGTGATTTTGTAGTAGAGAACTTTTTGAAACCTAAACAAATACGTCCTTACATTAGCAATATTAAAGTCTCTACCTTTATAATAGAGCAACTTTCAAAAGAAAGTACACTAACTAAGATTAAATCTTTTGTAAAGGACATTCCTCTCAATAAAAAAGTAAGTGAAGCACTGATTTCCTTTTTAGATGGGAATAAACACCAAGAATTTCTCCAACATTTTTTTGAGAAAATAGCCACATATCTCTTTGAAAATGAAGAACTCATACATCAAGAAATCAAAGAACAGTTTTCTTCTCTTACTCCTTCATTTGTAAAAAACAAAGTTGCTAAAAAAGTTGCCAATGGGCTTTACTTATTAGCTTTAAAAGCATCAGAAGATGAAATACACCCTATCAGGGCTGAAATTACAGTGCAATTGTATGAATTTGCCGAAAAACTCAATACTCCTGAGTGGGAACAACACCTTGCAAAGCTATTGCGCACCGCTACGGAGCGCCTCACCGATGAACTCCGCCAAAATGCCCAGCTGCAACACCAAATAGACGCTTGGGTACAGAAAACTGCCTATCAGTTTGTGCTAAAAAACAAAGAGGAAGTGGGGAAACTCATCAGTCATACGGTGGAGAACTGGGAGGGACGCGAATTGAGCGAAAAACTTGAATTAGAAGTAGGTAAAGACCTCCAATTTATCCGTATCAATGGCACTTTGGTAGGCGGATTAGTCGGTTTGGCTATTTACGCCTTTACTCAGTTATTCTGAAAGAGATATTAGCCTATTTGCTGACTTTTCTAATTTGCTAATTTGCTAATTCTTCCCTACCTTTGCGCCCGAAAATGTTTCAACTATGGATTTTGAAATACTAAAAACAGACGAACATACTAAAGCACGTGCTGGGAAGATTACTACCAGCCACGGCGTGATTGAAACCCCCATTTTTATGCCTGTGGGAACGGTGGGAAGCGTGAAAGGAGTGCACCAACGCGAACTGAAAAACGATATTAATGCCGATATCATCTTGGGGAACACCTATCACCTCTATTTACGACCTCAAACACCCATTTTGGAAAAAGCAGGAGGCTTACATAAGTTTATTAATTGGGATAGAAACATACTTACTGATAGTGGAGGTTATCAAGTATATTCATTGGCTGCCAACCGAAAGATAAAAGAAGAAGGTGTAAAGTTCAAAAGTCATATCGATGGCTCTTTTCACGTCTTTTCACCCGAAAAAGTAATGGAAATAGAGCGCAGTATAGGCGCTGATATTATGATGGCTTTTGATGAATGCACGCCTTACCCTTGTGAATACGGTTATGCAAAACGTTCAATGCATCTCACGCATAGGTGGCTCGATAGATGCATTGCTCACCTCGAAAAAGTACCTCCTAAATACGGTTATCATCAAAGTTTATTCCCGATAGTACAAGGGTCAGTCTATAAAGACCTTCGTACACAGTCTGCCGAATATATTGCAAGCAAAAATGCCGACGGAAACGCTATCGGGGGGCTATCAGTAGGCGAACCCGTAGAACAAATGTATGAAATAACCGAACTTGTATGCGATATTCTCCCCAAAGACAAGCCCCGATACCTTATGGGAGTGGGTACACCCGTTAATATATTGGAAAATATTGCTTTGGGAGTGGATATGATGGATTGTGTAATGCCTACGCGCAATGCTCGCAACGGAATGCTCTTTACTGCAAAAGGAATTATCAATATTAAAAACAAAAAATGGGAAGATGATTTCTCGCCCATAGACCCTGATGGACATACTTACGTAGATACCTATTACACGAAAGCCTATTTACGTCATTTATTTGCTGCTAACGAGTTTTTGGGCAAACAAATCGCTTCAATTCACAATCTTGGTTTCTATTTATGGCTCGTGAGAGAAGCTCGCCGACAAATTGTAGCGGGTACTTTCCTTACGTGGAAGACAAAAATGGTTACTGATATGTCAAATCGTTTATAAAAAAAACAAAAAAATGAAAATACTCGACTGGTACATCTTAAAACGCTATCTTCTTACCTTCTTTATGATGATAATTCTCTTTATTCCTATCGGAATTATTGTAGATTTATCTGAAAAAGTAGATAAGATGATACAAAGAAAAGCACCAATGAACGAAATATTGTGGTATTACCTCAGTTTTATTGTTTATTTTGCCAATATTTTATTCCCTATCTTGTTATTTCTCTCTATCATTTGGTTTACATCAAAGTTAGCCAATAATACCGAGATAATCGCTATCCAGAGCTCAGGTGTATCGTATATGCGCTTTTTGCGTCCATATATCGTGGGTGCGAGCATCATTTCTGTGATAGTGTTCTTTATGGGAATGTTTATTGTACCAGCTGCTAGTACTGTATATAACGACTTTTGGAATAAGTACATACGTTCTTCAAAGGTGGAAAGTGTTTCAGACCTCTACAATCAGTTTTCTGATAACGATTATTTATATGTAAGTTCATTTAATTACCAAGAACAAAAAGGATATAACTTTTCAGTAGAACATTTTGATGGTATTAAGATGAAGGAAAAAATAAATGCTGAAACAATTCAGTGGATAGACAGCACAAAAACCTATCGACTTACCAATTATTCCAAAAGAAAAATAGGTGAAGGTGATGATATATTAGTGAAACGCGACCAGTTAGATACTATATTCAACTTCAAACCTGATGACCTAATGCCGATGGAATATACGGCAGAAAATAAGAACTTGTTTGAGCTAAACAAGTTCATTGAACGCGAAAAGATGAAAGGTTCTCCCAATTTAAATATGTATCTATTAGTAAAATATCGCCGTTGGGGTGCTATAAGTACAGCCTTTATTCTTACACTTATTGGTGTAGCTGTTTCATCGGTGAAAAAGCGTGGAGGAATGGGAATCAATCTAATGGTAGGAGTAGTTGTAGGATTTAGTTTTGTATTCTTCGACCGTGTATTTGGAACCCTTGCCCAAACCTCAGGAGGACTTTCTCCTCTAATGGCTGTCATCTTGCCTAACCTTATTTTCCTTACCTTAGCTATTTTGTTACTCCGAAAAGTAAGAAGTTAGATTTATGGAATTAGTAAAAGCAAAAAAACATTTAGGGCAACATTTCTTAAAGGATTTAAACATCGCTCAAAAAATAGCTGATATACTATCACTAAAAGGTTATAATAAAGTGATAGAAATAGGGGCAGGAATGGGGGTACTCACTCAGTTTTTACTCAAAAAAGATGTTGATGTACACATCGTTGAAATTGATAAGGAATCAGTAGCTTATTTAGAAACTCATTATCCCGAACTCAAAGGAAAAATTATTGCCGATGATTTCTTGAAATACAATATAGCCGATTATATAGGGGAACCCTTTGCTATTATTGGTAATTTTCCATACAATATTTCTACTCAAATTGTTTTTAAATTGCTTGAATTGCGAGAGTATGTTCCTGAGTTTAGTGGAATGTTTCAAAAAGAAGTAGCTGAACGTATATGTGAACACGAAGGTAGCAAAACGTATGGTATCTTATCAGTTTTAGTACAAGCCTTCTACGATGCTTACTACTTATTCACTGTTTCTGAAGGAGTTTTCAATCCTCCTCCAAAAGTAAAAAGTGGAGTGATACGATTAGTACGCAAAACTGACTTTCATTTAGATTGTGATGAAGGATTATTCTTTACCGTAGTGAAAACGGCTTTCAATCAAAGGCGAAAAACTCTTCGAAATAGTCTAAAATCGCTGCTTATAGATGAGAATTTAAAACAAGACTCTATATTTGATAAACGCCCTGAACAATTGCCTTGGCAAGATTTTGTGCGTATTACTAAAGTAATAAGTGAGCAACATTAATTTGTTAGCTCACTATTTTTTGCCAAATCTCCCACGATTTTTCAGCTTGTAACACTAACATCTGCAAACCATTACAAATGGTAGCCCCTTGCTGTTTCCCTTTTTGTAAAAAAGTAGTTTCTGCAGGATTATAGATGAGATCGTAGAGCAAGTGTTGTGGAGTGAGATATTCATAAGGAATTGGAGGACAATCTGTAATATTTGGAAAAGTTCCTAAGGGAGTACAATTTACAATCAAAGTATACTTTTGAAAAACTTCAGGGGTGAGTTCATCATAAGCTAACTGACCTTCTTTAGGAGTACGAGATACAAATTGAACATTAATTCCTAATTGCTTAAGAGCGTATGCTACAGCACTTGAAGCCCCTCCTGTACCCAATATAAGAGCAAAAGTGTGATGGGGTTGCAAGAGCAGACGTAATGATTCTCGAAAGCCATAACAATCAGTATTGTAGCCTATAAGTCCTTTAGGCGTTACTTGTATGGTATTTACAGCTCCTATATCATAAGCAGTAGGATCTACCGCTATTAGGAACTTCATAATATCACGCTTATAAGGAATGGTTACATTCATTCCTCTTAAATTAGGTGTAGCACGCAATAAATCTGTCAGTTCATCAATATTTTGGATATCAAAATTCACATACTGACTGTTTTTCACATCTTCACGTTTAAATTTTTCGGTAAAATAATTTCTTGAAAAAGAATAATCTATATTCTTACCTACTAATGCATATATGTCATTCATTTCTTTTTTTGGCAAAGATAAGGATAATTAATTAATTTGCCAATTTGCTAATTGACAAATTATTCTTACCTTTGCCTCTCAAAATTAAACTATAATGGAAGTAAGTAAACGCTATGCACAACGCGGAGTTTCGGCTGCGAAAGACGAAGTGCATAAAGCTATCAAAAATATCAATAAAGGATTGTTCCCCAAAGCTTTCTGCAAAATAGTCCCCGATTATCTTACTGGTGATGACCAATATTGCCTTGTAATGCACGCTGATGGTGCAGGTACTAAGTCCGCTTTAGCTTATATGTATTGGAAAACCACTGGCGATCTAAGTGTGTGGAAAGGAATTGCTCAAGATGCCCTCATAATGAACATAGATGATTTATTGTGTGTAGGAGCAGTAGATAACATTATGCTTTCTTCTACTATAGGGCGCAACA
Source organism: Capnocytophaga sp. oral taxon 326 str. F0382 (assembly GCF_000318295.1). NCBI lineage: Bacteria > Pseudomonadati > Bacteroidota > Flavobacteriia > Flavobacteriales > Flavobacteriaceae > Capnocytophaga > Capnocytophaga sp. oral taxon 326. The sequence goes on along the minus strand of NZ_KB291433.1, from coordinate 41,043 downwards.
AAAACCTCATTCCTGCAGAAGTTATTTCAGCAATTATCAATGGTACTGAAGAACTTATCAATGAATTGGCTAACTTTGGGGTACATATTCACTCTACAGGAGGTGAAACTGCCGATGTAGGTGATTTAGTCCGCACTATCATTGTCGATTCCACTGTAACAGCACGTATGAAACGTAGTGAAGTGATTGATAATGCAAACATCAAAGCAGGCAATGTAATTGTAGGATTAGCTTCTTATGGGCAAGCTACTTATGAGACTTCTTATAATGGTGGTATGGGTAGCAACGGACTTACCTCAGCTCGACACGATGTTTTCAACAAATCGTTAGCTAATCAATTCCCTGAAAGTTTTGATCCCTCAGTTCCTAATGAGCTCGTATATGTAGGAACTAAACACCTCACTGATAGTGTAGTAGATTCTCCTATAGACGCTGGAAAACTTGTCCTCTCCCCTACCCGCACCTATGCTCCTATTATTAAAAAGATATTAGAAAAATATGACAATACCCAAATATGTGGAATGGTACATTGTAGTGGTGGAGCGCAAACTAAAATATTGCATTTTATAGATAACTTGCATATTGTTAAAAACAATCTCTTCCCCGTTCCTCCTCTCTTTCAACTTATTCAAGAAGAATCTAAAACCGATTGGAAGGAAATGTACCAAGTATTTAACTGCGGCCATCGTATGGAACTCTATGTACCTGAAGCTATTGCCGAGGGTTTGATAACTATCTCAGAATCTTTTGGCGTACCTGCTCAAGTAATAGGATACGTAGAGGCTTCTGATAAAAAATGTCTCACTATAAAAAGCGAATACGGTACTTTTGAATACTAAATTAAACATACGAACCGATATACGATGGGCATTTGCTTATTTTGCCATAGTTGTGTGCTTGGGTATCTTTATGCGCTCAGTACAAGTAGCCGACTATCCTTTTGTATTCAATTATCGGAATATTGTGCACACCCATTCACACTTAGCTCTTTTAGGCTTTGTATACGTACTACTTTCGGCTATCTTAGCGCGAACTTTTATCCCTTTCAACAATCAACTGCACAAACGCTACCGTTGGCTGTTCTACATCACCCAATTTTCAGTATTAGGTATGCTCTGTAGCTTCCCTTTTCAAGGATATGGAGCTATTTCTATCAGTTTTTCATCAGTATTTATCATTTGTACCTACTTCTTTGCGAGATTCTTTATAAAATATGCTACTTCCCCTTTTGTAAAGATGGGCATCTTTTATCTTATTCTATCAAGTTTAGGAATATGGTTTATGCCTGTAACTATTGTAAAGTTTGGTAAATTTTCTGAAATGTATATGTGTTCCATTGCCTTCTTTTTGCACTTTCAATACAATGGATGGATGCTCAGTAGCCTAATGGGACTCTTTGTGAAAAAATATGGTTGGGATATACAATACCCTCAACTTATCAAGCGCATATTTATTCTATTTCAAGCGGGAATTATAGGGTCACTTTTTATCTCGTGGGTAGGCTATTTTAGTTATTCTATCTACTATATCGTTGGGGGAGTTTCTGTGCTTATTTGGCTTACCTCTGTAATAATGATATTGCGCCTATACCTAAAAACTCAACCAAAGAGCTTTTTAGCAACGGTTTTTATCAGTTTTTTTATTGCCAAAGTAGCAATGATGTTCACTGGTGCTTTCCCTGTGCTTACCCCCTATTTATTTAAAAACATCGACCTGTTAATTAGTTATTTGCACTTCAATTTTCTGGGGATTGTAACCATAGGTCTCCTGCTGTTTTTAGAAGATGTTTATAAAGTAAACCGTTGGCTTATTTATCTATTTCTCTTTTGTTTTATCACCACCGAAGGATTAATCACCTATAAGGGATTTTCAGTTATTGGAAACTACCCTATTTTTAGCAATTTTTATGAGTATTTGTGGTTATTCACTGCTCCTTTTTACTTCCCTGCAATAGGGTGGCTCATCGGTAGTTTTAAAATAAAATAACGTAGAATGTTTCATTTTTCCAATATAAATACTACTTTTGCAAATTAGTTAGTGCAATTAGGCACATCTTTTGATATGGTAATAGAACATTTAAAGTTAATAACAAAGTTTATGAATAAAACAAAAATTTGGTCGGTTCTTGTAATGTTGTTGTTTTCCACTCCATTTTTTGCCCAAAACAACGAGCGTAAAAAGGTAGATGGCGTGGCAGCTGTAGTAGGTGATTATCTAATTTTAGAATCGGATATCGACAAAGCGTATATTGATTTGCAACAACAAGACGTAGATACCCGTGAAATCAACCGTTGCCAGATGTTAGGCAAACTAATGGAGGATAAACTCTATGCTCACCAAGCTGTGCAAGATAGTGTAAAGCTCACCGATAGCGAAGTACGCGACCAAGTGAACCAACGTATTGAGTTTTTAACTGCTCAATTAGGTGGTGACATCAAAAAACTATTACAGTTCTACAAAAAAGATGACGAACAATCTATGCGCGACGAACTTTTCAACCTTTTAAAGGTGAGTATGCTCGCTCAGCGTATGAAACAACAAATTATAAAAGATGTAGAAGTAACTCCTGAAGAAATACGCACCTTCTTCAATGCTATACCAGCCGATGAGCGTCCGCATTTTGGTACTGAATTAGAAATAGCTCAAATTGTGGTAAACCCAGTTGCCCCCAAGAGTTCAGTACAAAAAGTAATAGATCAACTCAATGATATTAAAAAGGATGTAGAGGAAAATGGTATGAGTTTTTCTACCAAAGCCATTCTCTACTCTCAAGATCGTGCTACTGGCGGACAAGTCCTTACTTTCAACCGTAATTCTGCTTTCGATAAAGCTTTCAAAGATGTAGCTTTCTCCTTGCAAGAAGGCGAAATATCTAAACCTTTTGAGTCAAGTTTCGGTTGGCATATTATCCAAATGGACAAGATTCGTGGTAAAGAAGTGAGTGTACGCCACATTTTATTAATGCCTGATATCCCTGAGGAAGCTCTCAACGAAGCTAAAGAAAAAATAGCTAAAATACGCGAACGCATCATTAACAAAGAACTTACTTTTGATGAGGCTGCACGTAATTTCTCTGATGAAAAAGAAACTCGTAACGATGGCGGTCAGCTTATCAACCCTGAAGATCTTTCTACTCGTTTTGAACTTACCCGTATAGAACCTACCCTTTACGCACGTATTTCAGACCTAAAAGATAATGAGGTGTCAGTACCTTTCCTCGATGAAGACAGAACAGGTAAAAAGACTTATAAGATTTACCAAATTACAAATCGTATTGATGAACACCAAGCCGATTTTGTAAAGGATTACGTAAAAATACAAGATTTAGCCCTCAAAGAAAAACAGCTAAAAGCTATCAACAAGTGGATGAAAGAACACATTGAAAAGACTTACATTTCAGTAAATGGAGAATATAAAAATTGTAAGTTTGAAAATAACTGGCTGAAGAAATAATTTCCCCTTACTTCAATGGGAAAATATCTAAAAAAAATAAAAAGTGAGAAACAAAACTATCATAAGTTTTATTTCTCACTTTTTTATTACCAATATAAATACTTTATCAAGAAATTCTAAACACTAAAGACTCCAAAGGGGCTATATCCACTCGCAATCTTCCTTTGCCATTTTCTATATATAGAGTAGTTTGCTTTTCGTAGTAAAGAGCATCGCTAAGGGTATATGTACCGTCATTCAAGAACCAACTGCCTAACAAATAGGCTGGCAATTGCAAGTCAAAACCATAATTTTCGTGTTCACTAAAATTGCATACCATTACCCATTGTTCTTCTTCATTCCCTCTCGCAAAACTATACGCTTTGTCGTTGTAATAAACGGTGTGCTCTCGATTGTATTGATGCAAATCAATATAAGCACCATTAACCTTTAAATTGAGTAATCGCTGATAGAAATCGCGTAATGCTCGTTCCGAATTACTAAGTTGTCCTCCGTCATACTGCTTGTGGTTCACCCATCGTTGATGAGCAGGAACTCCTATATAATCAAAGATAGAAGTACGCGACGGACTGCCAAAACCTGCCCATTCTGCCGCTCTCTCTCCCACATCCTGACCAAAGTACACCATCACCGGTGACTCGCTAATGAGGGTAGAAACTACCATTGCAGGTTTAGCCTTTTCGGCATAGCCTGCAAATTCTGGTGAGGCTATACGTTGCTCATCGTGGTTTTCTAAAAAATGCAACATACGGTCTGAAATATCAGAGAGGTTGTTTTGTATAGGGGCTATGGCATCAGTGGTATGTCCGTAGCTAACGATAGCTCGTAGTGTATCATATAGCTGTACTTTGTCGTAGAGGTAATCCATCTTGCCTATGTGCAAGTAAGGACGATATTCATTGGGATTGTATACCTCAGCCAGCAGAAAAGCCTCTGGGTTATGATGTTTAATAGCCGAATTGAGATAACTCCAAAACTCTACAGGCACCATTTCAGCCATATCATAACGGAATCCATCTACACCTTTCTCAAGCCAATACAAAGCAATATCTTTGAACTTTTGCCAAGTATTAGGCACAGTTTTGTCTTGCCAAAAACGGTAATGCACTTCTGTATCTTCATTCTCAAAGCCTATAGGTAGTTCTGGAAAATCCTTAATACCGTCAGGGCGTACCCCATAGTTGAGCTTTACGGTTTCGTACCAATCATTGCAATCGGGCTGAGAAGCACGCGCCCCATTACCTGTCCATTTAGCAGGAAACTCGTGATATTCGCCATAAATACCCTCGGGCAGTTTAAAAGCCTCATTGGGGTTGTAATAAAAATTATTGTTCACGGCATAAGTTACCGAAACATCATCATCTTCCCCAAAACCTCTTACTCCCTCAGGTTTAGCAATACTCTCATAACGGCGTGCCACGTGATTAGGCACTATATCCATAATCACTTTCAGTCCGCACTGGTGCGTACGTGCAATAAGGGCTTCCCACTCCTCCAAACGTTGTGCGGGATTGTCAGCAAGGTCTGGGTTTACAGTGTAATAATCCTTTATGGCATAAGGAGAGCCCGCACGTCCTTTTACTACCGCCGGAAAGTCATTACTGATACCATAAGCTGTATAATCAGTAGTGAGTGCGTGATGTAATACTCCTGTAAACCATATATGTGTAGCTCCTAACTTTTTTATTTCTAATAGAGCTTTCTCAGTAAAATCCGAGAACTTACCCACTCCATTTTCTTCCTTAGTGCCCCACGCTTTATTGGTAGTATTAGTATTCCCAAAAAGCCTTGTCAACACTTGGTAAACTACTATTTTGTTGTTCATTTTAAACTGCTTTTAGCTTCTTCTAATAACTCAATAAATACATCGTAATCAACCTTATGAGTTATCATATCCTCATTAATTAGCTTGATAGTAGGTGTTTCTACAAAGAAATTACCATTATCATCATAACTAACTAATGCTATATATTTATCATCTATATAAATCTCAGCTACTAAATTGTCATAATTACAATCGCTACATATTAGTATTTCTTTCTTCATAAAAACAAATACTTTGCCAAAGGTTTAATAGCCTGTTGTGCTACAACCTTTGGCAAAGTTATATTCTATTAATCAGTATCGCCCGTGCGACTTGTGCCCATAAGCATTAAGTAGGCTTTAAGAAATTCGTCGAGTTCGCCGTTCATTACGCTATCTACATCAGTAGATTCGTAATTAGTGCGTACATCCTTCACGAGTTTATAGGGGTGCATCACATAGTTGCGTATTTGCGAACCCCACTCTATCTTCATCTTGCCTGCTTCTATCTCATCGCGTTTAGCCTGACGCTTTTTGAGTTCTATCTCATACAACTGCGATTTGAGCAATTGCAACGCCTTGTTTTTATTATCAAGCTGACTACGGGTTTCGGAGTTCTCAATAATAATTCCCGTAGGGTGGTGACGTAAGCGCACTGCAGTCTCTACTTTGTTTACATTCTGCCCGCCTGCCCCACTCGAGCGCATTGTCTCAAAGGTAATATCCGCAGGATTGATTTCTATTTCAATAGTATCATCTGCCAGCGGGTATACATATACCGAGGCAAATGAGGTATGGCGTTTAGCATTGCTATCAAAAGGTGAGATGCGCACCAAGCGATGTACACCATTCTCTCCTTTGAGGTAACCAAAAGCATATTCACCTTCAATTTCAATAGTAACTGTTTTAATACCTGCTACATCACCTTCTTGGAAGTTGAGCGTCTTTACCTTATACTTTTGGTTGTTGCACCACATTGTGTACATACGCAAAAGCATTGAAGCCCAGTCGCAACTTTCAGTACCACCTGCTCCTGCGGTAATTTGCAGTACAGCACTCATTGCATCACCTTCATCCGAGAGCATATTGCGAAATTCCAATGCCTCAATAGCGTGTAGGGCTTGTGCGTATTGCTGGTCTACCTCATCAGCTGTAGCTTCACCTTCTTTAAAGAAGTCGAGCAACACCTCCACATCCGAGGTAAGACTTTCAGCTTCCTCATAATCTTCTACCCATTTCTTTTGAGTGCGAAGTTCACGCATCACCTTTTCAGCCTCTTTGGCATTATCCCAAAAGTCAGGTGCAAAAGTCTTCTCTTCTTCGTTACTTATTTCAATACGTTTGACATCTATGTCAAAGATACCTCCTTAACGCACCCAGGCGATTCACTAAATCCTTAACTTGTTCGTTATTTGTCATTTTTTAATTCTTAACTCTTATCTCTTACCTAAACCTAAACTTTTAGTATCTCAGCTTCTTTTGCAGCTAATACTTCCTCTACCTTTTTGATGTATTTATCGGTGAGTTTTTGTACGCGCTCTTCAGCATCTTTCTTGATATCGTCAGAAGTTTCTACTTTTTTGATTTCCTTATTAGCATCTTGTCGAGCATTGCGTACACTGATTTTAGCATCTTCGCCTTCACCTTTAGCTTGTTTTACAAGTTCACGACGACGTTCTTCGGTAAGTGGTGGAACAGTGATAGTCACCATTTCGCCATTGTTCATTGGGTTAAAGCCTAAGTTAGCTATCTGGATAGCTTTCTCAATAGGTTGAATCATTTTCTTTTCCCAAGGCTGAATAGAAATGGTACGCGAGTCGGGAGCTGACACGTTAGCTACCTGACTAAGAGGGGTTTGCGCTCCGTAATAATCTACCATTACGCTACTTACCATTTGCGGACTTGCCTTACCTGCGCGAATATTGCCCAAAGCCTTGTCCAAGTGTTGCAACGCCTCTTGCATCGCCTCGTTTGTAGTGTCTAAGATAATATTAATTTCTTCGTTCATTGTATATTGTTTTATTTATTAGTATTAGTTTTATTAGATAATAACTTTTTAATTTTCATTTGTAGATTATTGTTCTTCTTATAAAAGAAGAAAATACCTACAATCAATAAAATTGTCAATAATGGTTGTATAATCACAAACAAATAGATGTTCACTGCTTCATAAGTAGTTCCAAAAGAATCTGCTAATAAATACAAGCCTTCTACTGCAAGGTCAAAACATCTATGTAATAGATTTTGTTCCATTAGCATTGTGTTTCTAATTGTTTAATAAAGCGCTTTTTCTCTCTGTATTGTACATATTTAACTACAAAAAGTAGCAAAAGAGCAATATCTACCATAGGCATTAGAAAAATAAAGACAATAGCATTCACTTCTTTATAGGTAAACCCTGTAAAATTTGCCAATGATTGCATTACTTCACAACACCAATTGAACAATACTTCCATTAATCAGTAATCATTAATCATTAACTACGGTTCCTACATTTTCCCCTGCTACTACTTTAGCGAGATTGCCTTTTTTGTTCATATCAAATACAATAATAGGCAAATGGTTCTCTTGGCTAAGTGTAAAAGCCGTCATATCCATTACTTTAAGGTTTTTATCAATACACTCATTAAAAGAGATATGATCAAACTTTACTGCCTTAGGGTCTTTTTCAGGGTCAGCAGTATAGATACCATCTACGCGAGTACCTTTGAGTATTACATCAGCATTGATTTCAATAGCGCGAAGTACGGCTGCCGAGTCAGTTGTAAAGTAAGGATTACCAGTTCCTGCCCCGAAGATAACTACACGTCCTTTCTCTAAGTGGCGTACAGCACGACGCTTGATAAAAGGCTCTGCGATGGCTTCCATCTTAATAGCTGTTTGCAAACGAGTGAAAATACCTTCATCTTCCAACGCACTTTGTAGAGCGAGCGAGTTGATAACAGTAGCAAGCATTCCCATATAGTCGCCTTGCACCCTGTCCATACCATTGCTGGCTCCTGCTACCCCACGAAAGATATTCCCGCCACCAATCACGATAGCTACTTCTACTCCTTGTTTTACTACCTCTTTTATCTCGGTAGCGTATTCTTTTAATCGAGCAGGGTCAATACCGTACTGGCGACTCCCCATAAGGGCTTCCCCGCTGAGTTTAAGTAAAATTCTTTTATATTTCATTTCAATTGATAATTGACTTAATTCACTAATTTTGAGGGCAAAAATAAAGAAAATAGAAGTATTACACAAATTATTTTAAGGATTTATAGAACACTTTGTCAAAGACTTAGATCTTTAATAAAGCATCTATAAGTCGAAAACAACTGATAATCATTCAATTGTTATAATTTTATCTGGGGTTGCTATATGTGTAAGACGAACATCAGTAGGAAGGGAAATAGACGAAAAATTTTCTTCAGGTAAAAAAAATGAAAGCCCTATTTTAAGAGTTTCTGGGAGGCATTCTGCTAAAAATCGGTCATAGTAGCCTCCTCCGTAACCTATACGATTACCATAGAGGTCACAAGTGAGAAGGGGGACAAACACTACTTCTATTTTATGTGCAGAAATAGCAATTCCATCTTTAGGTTCTGGCACTCCCCAACTATTTGTTTGTAAAAGAGTATCTTTGGCAAATGGTATAGAAGTAAGAGTTCGCTTTTCAGAGTTCATTTTTGGCACCACTACTTGTTTGTTTTTCTCATAAAGAAGTTGTAGAATAGGGGTTGTATCAACCTCATTGAGTTTTTTAATAGATAGGAATAGGTGATAACAATTATACCCCCATATATCGCATATTGAAAGTTGCTGAGCAATTTGTAGGCTCATCATTTCTCGCTCAGCTACCGATAAGGCTGTGCGTTTTTGTTTGTAGAGTTGCCGTAATTCTTTCTTGGTCATTTGATTAAAAGGGATTGTATTTCGGTAATGTCTCCATTGAAAACATTGAAGTCTATCTTCACTTTAGCCCCTGCAGTAATGCCATTTTCAGTAAATTGCCACATCTTCCAAGTAAATACCGAGGTAGGCACCGATACATTGTTGTAGTTAGCTACCCAAAGATGATAACTCTTAAAAGTAGGGTACAAATAATCTTCATAAAAACTGATATAAGTATAAAGTATAGGTTTGCGTTTGTAGCGTTTTTCAACGAGGTCTAACCACGTTTGTATATCTTTAAGGAACTGTTCTTTTGTTTTTTTCTTAGGCAACTGTTCTACATCTAATATAGGCAGGAAATCACCCTTTTCAAGCGTAGTGTTTTTGAGGTAAGATTGAGCTTGTAACACAGGATCTTCATCGGGACGATAGTAGTGATAAGCTCCTCGTATCAGTTGATGTTTTTTAGCTTCCTTCCAAAAGTGAATGAAGTTTTTATCGGTAGCTTCGTTGCCCATTGTCGCCCTAAAAATAGTAAATTGCAAGGGGTAACGAACTGTTTTGTTTTTGATGTAAAGACTATCCCATTGTATTTCATCGCGCTCCTGATAATGAGAAAGGTCAATACCGAATACTTTATCGTAATACAAGCTCACTATGCGTTCAATACGCGCACTCTCGTAAGTAGAATTCATTTTACGAGAAGTGAGTTTATTGAGGATTTTTTGGTAAAGGGCTGGATAATAGTTTCTAATATAAAAAGCACCTCCTACCCCCAACAACAAAAGACACGCTAAAAATACACTTAAGTATTTGAAAGCGTTAGACTTTTTTCTTCTGAGGGCACGAGGTGCCTTTCTTTGTTTTTTTCTCATTTATATGATAGAGAGGTTATTATTTTATAGGAGTTTTAGGTAAGGTTACCTCTCCAGGGTCTTTCCAAAGACCATCTTTAATAGCGCGTTTTTTAGCAGCTTCAGCACGTTTTTCGCTATCGGGGTGTGAACTCATCATTTTCTGAAATTTGCTTCGAGTGTCACCCCCTGAAAGTAAAGCCATTTTTTTGAATGCAGTGTAAACTGCTACTACGTTATAACCGTGTTTTTTCATAAAGTTATAAGCGTATTCATCAGCTTGTGATTCTTGCTTTTTACTATGTTTGGCATCAAGCATAGCATTAGCCATCTCTCCAAGTTCGGTGTCGCTCAAAGCTCTCACTGCTCCTGAAGCTGCTCCTGCAGCATCTTGGGCTGCTGCACGCATATAAGCCGATTTAATAGCATCTTTAGTATCTTCATTTTTCACGTGACCTATTTCGTGACCAATGATTGCCAAAAGTTCATCATCAGTCATCAAATCCATCAATGAAGAGAATACACGCACACTACCATCAGCACAAGCAAAAGCGTTGATATCAATCACGTGATACACTTTGTAGTTAAGGTTGAGTCCATCTTCGCTCTTGTGCTTGCCAAAAAGGCGATTTAAACGCTTGGTATAAGGACTTTTACTATCGGTTACTGGATTGTGCTTATCCATCCATTCTACCGATTCTTTCGAAAGTTTTTTAGCATCTTCGTTGCTAAAAGCAAGTGCTTGAGCGCCTTTAGAAACAGCGCTTGCAGCCTTTCCTAAATTAATTTTCTGAGCTTGGCAAAAACCAAATACTCCTACGCATAACGCAGTTAAGATAATTTTTTTCATCGAAAAATTCTTTTTAATTAATGCGACAAATGTAATACTTTTTTAATACACTACAAAATGTTTCTCATTTTTTTATTTTTTTAATCCCCTCTTTTTTACTAATTTTGCCGCAAAATTTGAAAAAATGCTTATCATAGGAATTACAGGCGGTACTGGTTGTGGTAAAACTACCGTTGTTAATCAAATAATTAAAGAACTTTCTGGCGAAGAAGTGACCGTTATCTCACAAGATTCTTACTATAAAGACTTGAGTCATTTATCGTTTGCCGATCGCACTAAAATAAATTTTGATCACCCCAATTCTATAGATTTTGAATTGCTAAAAGAACACCTTTTGGCTCTCAAAGAAGGTAAATCTATTAAAAGTCCTACCTATTCGTTTGTAGAACACAACCGCACTCCCGAAACTGTTTTGGTAAACCCTACAAAAGTGGTAATTGTAGAAGGCATTCTCATTTTCTCCCACCCTGATATTCGCCAATTATTCGATATTAAAATTTTTGTTCATGCCGACTCCGATGAGCGACTTATCCGCCGTATCAAACGCGACATTACTGAACGTGGTAGAGATGTGAGCGAAGTACTTAACCGCTACCAAACGACCCTTAAACCTATGCACCTCGAATTTATAGAACCTGCTAAAGAATTTGCCGATATAATTATCCCTAACAATCGTCGCAATACTGTAGCTATAGAAATCCTTAAAACTCTTGTTCACAATCGTATTTTTCAACAATAATGAAAAAAACAGCTAATTTTTCGTCTATTTTCAAAGGATACAAAAAATACCTCGTCGTAGGGGGGGTATTTACTATCTATATGCTTTTTTTTGACAATGCTTCCTTTTTGGTACATCGGAATATGAACAGTGAATTAGACAAACTCACACGACAAAAACAATTCTTGCAAAAAGAAATTGAAAGAGATAAAAAAGAATTAGAAGCCCTCTATACTGATGAAGGTAAAGAAAAATTAGGACGTGAAGTGTATTATTTAAAACATGACGATGAAGAAGTTTTCATCATTGAATATGACACCATTAATTAGGTGTTAGAAATTAGTACAATAATTCTATCTGTTTGAGAGAAAATTTTTTAATTACCTCTTCAGTTGCTACTATCAACTCTCCCATAGAAGTAACACCTTTTATAATTCCCATAAAATGTATTCCTTCAGGCAACCTAAAAGTTGATATTTTTTCTAAACGAAATAAATACTTTCTGTATACATTATATATCTCCTCAAAGGAAATTTTCTCTATTACTCTTAATTCTTTCTCTAAATTACTAACAATGCGCTTCATTAGCTGTTCTATATCTAAATCCTTCTTGACAATATTTTTCAATGAAGAAGCTTTAGGCAAGCCTTCAAACTCTATTTGATTCACATTCAACCCTATACCTATGACACTCTTAGCTATTTGTTGCCCTTGTAATACATTTTCTATCAGTATTCCTCCTATTTTTTTATTATTAATTAAAATATCATTAGGCCATTTGATGCAAGGCTTTTCAGTGAATAAATGTTCTCTTAAAACATCTTCTACTACCCTCACCACAGCTATAACAACCGACATATTTAGCAAAAAAGCGTGCTGTAACAATAGCTTTTTAGGGATAAAAAGCGTACTAAAAGTAAGATTTTGATAAGGCTCTGTTTGCCATTTTGCCCCATACTGTCCTACCCCTGCCGTTTGTTGGGGCGTCCACACGGTGAGAAAGTTAGGTAAAGAGGTTTCAGAATGTACGAGCTCTTTAAGATAGCGATTTGTAGAATCTATAGTTTTTAATTTGATAATATTCATAGCGCAAAAGTATAAATAATTTGTCAATTTATCAATTTGTTTATTAGTAAATTAAAAAAATATTACTACTTTTGTCCTCTCTATAATTTTTTAAAATGAAAACACCTATTTCTTACTATACTTTACAAGGTAATCTCTCTAACAAAACACTTGTATTTCTTCACGGTTTCTTAGAAGATAGTACTGTGTGGAATGCACTTTCTAAATCGCTTTCTGATACTTATAAAATATTATGTATAGACCTTTTAGGACACGGAAAAACCCCTACTATTGCCCCCGTACACACTATGGAAATGATGGCTGATGAAGTAAAAGCTGTTTTAGACTATGAGAACATTTCTAAATGTATCTTAGTAGGACACTCTATGGGAGGCTATGTTGCACTTGCTTTTGCTGAGCGTTTCCAACAAAATATTGAAGGTTTAGTATTACTCAACTCTACTCCCCTACCCGACTCTGAAGAAAAAAAAGCCAATCGCGACCGTGTATTGAAAGTTATTGAAAAAGAAAAAGAACTATTTGTACGTACAGCTGTTACTAATTTGTTTAGCGAAAAAAACCGCACTACAATGACAGTTGCTCTACAACAACTCATCAACATTGGTATCACAACACCTAATGAGGGGATTGTAGCCGCTTCTTTAGGAATGAAAGAGCGCCCCGATCGTACCTCAGTACTTCAACATCTTTCAGCTAAAAAACTCTTCATCTTAGGAAAAGAAGACACTTTAATTCCTTACCAAGAAATGACAGTTTTAGGCGAATCTATAGGAATGCAAAGTGCTGTATTAGAGGGCGGACATCTGGTATATATTGAAAACGAAGCAGCTACCATAGAGGTATTGCGTAACTTTATGAAACAAATATGAGAAAATACTTATTATTGATAGGATTATTGACTGTAGCTTGTAACGATCCTTCACCTAAAACAACTACTACACAAAGTAGTACAACAACTTCAAAAGACACTACAACAACTGTTGCAGAAGAAAAGTTAGCTCCTGTAGAAACACTCACTACTGATAATGTAATCCCATTTCTCAATCAATATGAGAAAGAAAACAAAGAGCGTTTTGTACGCATCATTACCGATTATGGGAATATCGATATTGAATTGTTTAATGAAACTCCCTACCATCGTGCTAACTTTATCTTTCTCACCAAACAAAAATATTTTGACGGCACTGTTTTTCACCGAGTGGTAAAAAATTTTATTATACAAGGAGGCAATTCCGAAACGTGGGAAATAAGTCGCCGAAGAGCTACCATAGGGTCTTATTTATTACCTCCCGACACCAAAAAAGGTTTCAAACACCATCGTGGCATTGTTTCTATGCCCAGTAGCGACATCGACAATCCTCACCAATTCGCTTCACCCTACGAGTTTTTTATCGTCGTACAAAAACCCGGTGCTTATCATTTAGACGGTAATTATACAGCTTTTGGCAAAGTAATAGCAGGTATGAATGTGGTAGATAAAATCAATCAAGTACCTACCGAAGGTAAAGATGATTGGCCTACTAAAGATATCAAAATGAAAGTAATAATCCTTAATAAATAAACAAATGAAATACTATATTATCGCTGGAGAAGCATCGGGCGACTTGCACGCTGCTAACTTAATGAAAGCCCTTTTAGCTAAAGACCCTCATGCAAACTTTCGATTTTGGGGGGGCGATCGTATGCAAAACGTGGGAGGTACCCTCGTAAAGCACTACAAAGATCTTGCCTTTATGGGTTTTTTAGAGGTATTGCTTAACTTGCGCACTATCCTCAAAAACATTAGTTTTTGTAAGAAAGACATCTCTGAATTTAAACCCGATATACTCATTTTTATAGATTATCCTGGGTTCAATATGCGTATTGCCAAATGGGCTAAACAGCAAGGCATCCCTACTCATTACTATATATCTCCTCAAATATGGGCGTGGAAAGAAAATCGCATCAAAGCCATCAAACGCGATGTAGATGCTATGTACGTGATTTTGCCTTTTGAAAAAGACTTCTATGAAAAGGAACATCAATACCGTGTACATTTTGTAGGACATCCCCTCCTTGATGCCATTGCTCAACGACAAGAAGTAGATGAGGTTACTTTTAAAGCTGAAAACGGCTTAGACCATCGTCCTATTATAGCCTTACTACCTGGCAGTAGGAAACAAGAAATTGCTAAAATGCTAAAGATAATGCTCTCTATAGTAGACGACTATCACCAATATCAATTCGTAATTGCAGGCGCTCCTTCTATTGACTATCACTTTTACCAACGCTTCATCAAAGAGGAAAACGTACATTTTGTAAGCGGAAAAACCTACGATTTATTGTCAATTTCGTATGCTGCTTTGGTAACTAGTGGTACAGCTACCCTAGAAACAGCCTTATTAAATATCCCCGAAGTAGTATGTTACAAAGGAAATTGGATTTCTTATCACATCGCTAAACGTATTATCAAACTAAAATATATCTCATTAGTAAATCTCATTATGGATAAACCAGTTGTAACCGAACTCATTCAAGGAGATCTTACTAAAAAGAACCTGAAGATAGAATTAGATAAACTCTCTACCTATCGCCACCGGTATGAAGTATTTAAAGACTATGTTCAACTTAGAGAGAAATTAGGAGGTGAAGGTGCTAGTGAAAAAACAGCATCACTCATACTAAAACAACAACAATGAATTCCTTATCACAAAAATTCAATGCCGCTAATAAAGTGATTATATTCACACTAATAGCTTTTGGTATCACCCAAGGTTTAGTATATGGAGGAATATTCTCTCAATCACAACTGAACCAATGGTTATGTGTACCTCAACAACTACCCTTATTTTTAGAACGACCTTGGACGCTGCTTAGCTATGCTTTTTATCACGTGAGTATAGAACATTTATTTTGGAATATGTTTTTTTTGTTCTTCTCTGGACACGTATTTTTCCGTCTTTTCAAAACAAAAACTTTCATAAGCGTTTATTTTTTCAGTTTGATAGGAGGAGGTATTGCATTTTTATTATGGGGTTATATCACTCCCGAAATAGCGAACAACAATGCCTTATTAGGTGCTTCGGCAGCTGTTATAGGTCTTTTGTTCTTCGTGGTTACTATTTTTCCCTCATATAAAATATATGTCTTTAGTTTTAGAATCCGATTATTGTTTTTCCTTCTCGCCCTTATATTATTTGATTGTATAGATATTTCTAATAATTTTGGAGGAAAAATAGCCCATTTTGGAGGAATTTTAAGCGGAATATTAGTCGGTTTTAGCTATAAACACCTCTTTTCTCCCAAGAAAAGCCCCAATACTCTTTCTCCACCTTCTATTATAGAACCTCAAACGTCTCATATATCCGAAAACCAAAGAATTAAACAACACCAAATTCAAAAATTATTCAACAAAATTAATACCAGTGGCTATGATAGCCTTACCGATGAAGAAAAAAAATATCTTTTTCAAGCTACTAAAGAAAATGAGTAATCGTATGTTAAAAAATATCTATAAAAGTTAATTAATGTTAATATTTTACATTGACTATTTATTTAACATGCTTTTAACTTTTTAGATTAGATAGTTTTTGTACTTTTGCCACCAGTAGTTGAATGATTTTTTTGATTTATGACGATGAGAAAACTTTTATTATTAACCCTTATCTTTACCTTAGTAGGCTGTAAAAAACAACCTACAAACAGTACCTTTTTTACAGGTTTCTTTCCAAACTCTAAAGATTCATTAGTGGTTTTATATGCTAATGATACTCCTATTGACACCACCTTCCTGAACAAAGATAAGAACTTTACTTTCTCTTTAAATATCAAAGAAAGTAAATTGTATAATTTTGAAATAGGAGGAAAATATCAATATGTATTTTTAGAACCTTTGGATAGTTTAGTGGTTTATGCTAATACTTTGCGCTTTGAGGAGAGTATTTCTTTTTCAGGAAAAGGATCGGCTATCAATAACTTTTTGCTTTCACAGCTAAGTAACATCGATATCCAAAGTGATGAATTGAAAAAATATCATTCCCTCCCCCCTATAACATATAAAGAAAAAATTGATTCCATTTTGATAATAAAGAAAAAAGAGTGTGATAATTTTATAAAAAATCATCCTTATCTCTCTGAAAAAGCTAAAAATATAGCCTTAGTGAGCAGTATATTCCCTCTCTATAAAGAGATTGAAATATATCCATTTATATATCAAGATAAGAATAAAAATCTTACAAACCACCTTTTACCCTCTGATTTCTACAACTATAGGAAACAAATTGACTATAATAACTCCTTTTTAGAATACTACTGACCTTATTATAGCTATATGGTAATGTATGTGAATAACTTAGCCTTTACAAAGTACACTCACAACAATAGTACCTTAGTAGATCTAAACCGAGAGTTAGGTTTCCACTTAGAGAAAATTAAAATTATTGATAGCTTGTTTGACAAAGGAAGTTTGAGAGATAATCTATATCGAAATGCCGCTTATGCTTATATCTTTAACATTCAAGAACATGCTCAATATCAAGATTATTTTGATAAATTTGCAAAGTATAATAAGGATAATGAACACAAAGCTGAATTAGATAAAGTGTTTAAAAATGTAATCGCTTTGCAAGCTGGACAAATCCCCCCCGATTTCGATTTGATAGACACCAAAGGCTCTCTCACTAAGTTTTCAGCAATACAAAAACCCGAAGTAACCATATACTACTTTTGGTCAGTAAACCAAAGAGAACTCTCTAACTTGATTTTTAATAGAATCGCTCAACTGAAAAGTCTATTCCCTAATGTAAAATTCGTTGGTATTGATATAGGGCAAGATAAAAACCAATGGCGCAAGAGAATTTCTGAAAATCAATGGACAGACCAATATCACTCCATCAACTTTATGGATTTGTCTCAGAAATTCCTTATCAACAATATCAATAAATCAGTAATTATAGATAAAAACGGGCGTATCATATCAGCTTTTGAAGATATATTCAGCCCTAACTTAGAAAAAATTTTATTGTATAAAGCATCTTAAATTTATGTCTGACCAAATTGTCAATTTCATTATGTATTGTATCCCTGCGCTTATTGTAGGGGCTATTGCTTTCTATTTCTTTAGAATGCACATTCAAAACGAGGATAGAAAACGTTTTTTCTTACTACAACAAGAAAACCAAAAATACGCTTTACCTATCCGTTTGCAAGCTTATGAGCGTATGACACTCTTCTTGGAACGCATTGCTCCTCAACAACTCTTTTTGCGCATCCCTCCCCACAACTTTTCTAAACAAGAGTACGAAATACTTCTCGTGAATTCTATAGATGAAGAGTTTGAACACAATTTGGCACAGCAAATATATTTAAGCGGACAATTGTGGCAAATCATCAGAACAGCTAAAATAGCTACTATTCACATAATTCGGAAAGCTGCTCATAATGATGAACTAAAAGATTCACAAGCAATGGTAGAGGGTATATTTAAAGAGTTTGCCGAAAAAGCAACTCCATCAGCTAATGCATTAAGCCACTTAAAAGAAGAAGTAAAACAATTTTTAAGATAAAATTGTCACATAATTAAACGTTATAGAATTAGCCAAAGTTTTTTTTACTTTGGCTATTTTTCTTACAAATCAACTAATTGACTAATTGACAAATTATCTAATTGGCTAATTTCAAACCAATGAATATCTTTATTCTTACGAAACCAAGTGTATTGTCGCTTTGCAAAACGCCGTGTATTTTTCTTAATTTCTTCGATAGCAAAATCTAAAGATATTTTTCCTTCAAAAAAATCAAATAATTCTCTATATCCCACTGTTTGTAAGGCATTGAGTTCCTTATAAGGGAAAAGCCTTTGAGCCTCTATCAATAATCCATTTTCAAGCATTAGTTCTACTCGATCGTTGATGCGATTATACACGACTTCTCGTTCGGCAGTAAGTCCAATAGTGATATTTGTAAAATCTCTAAGAGTTTCCTTTCTATTTAAAAAAGATGAATAAGGTTTACCTGATGCTATACACACTTCCAAAGCTCGCATCATTCGTTGTGGATTTTGAATATCCATTCGTCCGTATTGAATTGGATCTAAATCCTTGAGTTTTGTTTGCAAATAGGCAATTCCTTGTGTTTGATAGTGTGCATCCAATTCTTTTCTAATTTCAGTAGAAACTTCAGGAAAATCATCTAATCCATAAAGCACCGCATCAGCATAAAGTCCACTTCCTCCCACCATTATCACTACATCGTGTTGTCGGAAAAGCTCAGTGAGCAAAGTAATAGTATCACGTTCAAAATCGCCCACTGAGTAGGGGTCAAATATCGATTTGTGTTGTATAAAATGATGTTTCACTTGGGCTAATTCTTCAGCTGAAGGAACAGCAGTACCTATGCTCATCTCTTTGAAAAACTGACGAGAATCACAAGAAATAATTTCTGTACCAAAGTATAAAGCTAAGTTTATCGCCAAACTCGTTTTGCCTATGGCTGTAGGCCCTATTATAGTGAGAAGTGTTTTCTTATTTTTTATCGGCATCTGTTATAGGTTCATTCAGTGGTGAGCCACATTGGTTACAATATTTTGCTTCAGGAGGATTTTGAAAGTTACAGTGTTTGCAGCGTCGACGCTGGGTTTTCATTTTGGTATATTCAGCAGTAACAATACCTGTGGGCACTGCAATGATACCATACCCCAGAATCATTATAAGCGAAGCTAACATTTGTCCTAAGGTAGTTGCAGGAGCTATATCGCCATAGCCTACGGTAGTCATTGTAACAATACACCAATAAATACTACGAGGAATACTTGTAAAACCATTTTCGCGCCCTTCTATCACATACATCAGTGACCCCAAAAGCACACATATCACCGATACAAAATAGATAAAAATAATAATCTTATTTCTACTAGTACGCAATGCCATTTTCAATTCTTCGCCTTGGTTCATAAAGCTCACCAAATCTAAAATACGAAAAATTCTAAGCAAACGCAATGCACGTGTTACCGATATAGCCTTAGCTCCTGGAGTAATGAACGACAAGTACATAGGTAATATAGAAATCAAATCAATAATACCATAAAGGCTAAAAATATAACGATAAGGTTTTTTGTTAGTAATAATTCTTAAAACATATTCCATTGAGAAGAAAACAGTAATCACCCACTCCATAAACACGAGTACCCCGTGCAAGTGTTCATTTACTCCTTGCACCGTTTCAAGCATTACCATTATCACACTGATAACAATCAGAGCCAATAACACTAAGTCAAACAACTTGCCTAAAGGTGTGTTAGTGCCATAAATAATGATATAAGCTTTCCGTTTGAAAAGTTCGTATTTAGCGTTGAAAATCTTTTTATCCATACTATTGCTCGGTAAGCCAATCACGGAAAGAATAAAAGTTTTGTGGTGATACACCGTGTCCTATAGGAAATTCTTCGTACTTGTATTTAATACCAAGATTCTTTAAAAATTCGGGAGTTTGTCGTGCCCATTCCACTGGAATCACTTGATCGCTCGCACCGTGTGATACATAAAAACGAGTAGCTGAGTGATTCTCACGTGCATAACCTTCCTTTAAAATCTCTTTATTCACATATCCACTAAGCGCAATTACATTGCGTATTTTCTTAGGATAGGAAAGTGCTATTGCCATACTAAGTATACTTCCTTGACTAAAACCTAATAATGTAATATTCTTGTTATCTAAATCATATAGCTTGCAAAGCTCTTCTATACATTGCATAATAAGGTCGCGTGAAGCTATTGCTTGTTCATTATCACTAAAATTTTCTTGTTCAGTATCAAAATTAATCATATACCAAGCATAGCCAAAAGTTACCAAATGATAAGGTGCTCTAAAAGAGATAATCATATATTCAGCTGGTAGAGCATCGGCAAAAGAAAAAAGATCTTCTTCATTGCTTCCATAGCCGTGTAACATAAAGATTACAGGCGGACGTTTAGTCCTCACTTGAGGTTCTCTAACAATATATTCTAATGGGATTTTTTTGTTGTTGCTCATTTTAATTATAAGTTTTCTTTTTGTAGTTTCTAATTCAACACCAACTGATTACGAGCTATTACACCTATAACTTTTCCTTTCATTGTCTCGCCTATAAAAGCACTGTTTTTAGAAGCCGACAAAATATCATTTTTTGTAAAAACTGAAGAGCCTTCGGGAGTAAATAAAGTCATATCAGCAGAAGTCCCTTCAATAATAGGTGTAGAAGGAATACCAAAACGTTTGCGAGCTGAAGTAAGTAATTGTATAGATCGTTCTATAGAAGTATATTGGGTAAGAATTCCAAAAGCATTCTCTAATCCTATTGTACCAAAAGCCGCCCAGTCAAACTCTTTAAATTTCAATTCTATATCTAATGGATTATGGTCGGAAGTAACAAAGTCTATCACTCCCTCGTTCAAAGCCTCTCTAAGTGCTTGTACATTAGCAGTATCACGTAAAGGAGGTAATACTTTGTAGTTAGTATTAAAATTCTCTAACACTTCATCTGTAAAATGCAAGTTATGTATTGCTACACTGCAACTTACATCTAATCCTTTAGCTTTGGCTTCTCTAATTAAGGCAACCGACTTTGCAGTAGAAATTGTTGGAATATGCAATTTACCCCCTGCATATTCTAATACAGCTAAATCGCGTGCAACCATAAGTTCTTCAGCCAAAGCAGGAATTCCTTTCAGTCCCAAACGAGTAGCTTCAATATGTTCATTCACCACTCCTTTGCCCATAATTTTAGTATCATTAGGGAAGGAAATTACAATACCTCCAAAGGGTTGGGTGTATTGTAAGGCTATTTTTAACAAATTACTATTGTTAATAACTTTTTTATAATCGCCAAAAGCCACTGCTCCGCCTTTTTTCATATCAAAAAGCTCAGCAAGATACTCGCCTTTACTCTCTATGGTAAGTGCCCCAATAGGATGAGCTATTGCAGCACAATGAGCCGTTTTATTCTTTATATATACTACCCCCGACTGACTATCCACCACAGGATGCGTAAGCGGATTGATTAATAGATGAGTAAAACCACTTTTTTCAGCAGTACGCATTCCATTAACTAAAGTTTCTCGTTCTTCAAACCCTGGCTCTCCAAAACAGACACTACTATCTGTCCATCCTTGTGAAACATAAATATTCTCTAATACTTGCATTTCATTAGTAAGGGGAATAGATGCACTAACTTGCTGAATAACACCTCCCGAGATAAGAATATCTCTAACTTTATTGTGATAGGCACTTTCTGGATCAATAATCCGTGCTGATTTTAATAGAATATCCATAGTGGCTTTTTAGGCTTTCATAAATTTTATGGCAAAGGTACAAATTAATTAACAATTAACAATCAACAATTAACAATTTTAACAATTAAGATTAAATGAACTATCTAACTCATCATATAGTTTAATATGCAACTTGCTAATCGACAAATTTGCTAATTGACAAATTATTCGTATCTTTGCCCGAAAAAATATAAATATATGAAAGTAGCTGTGGTAATGGGAAGCAAAAGTGATTTACCCATAATGCAAGACGCTATTGATGTTCTTAAAAACTTTGGTATTACAACAGTTGTAGATATAGTATCAGCACATCGCACCCCCCAGAAACTGATGGATTTCAGCACAAATGCTCATAAAAATGGTATTCAGGTAATTATTGCAGGAGCAGGAGGCGCAGCTCATCTGCCTGGTATGGTCGCCGCTATGTCACCACTACCTGTAATAGGGGTACCTGTAAAGAGCAGCAACTCTATTGATGGTTGGGACTCTATCCTTTCTATTTTGCAAATGCCAAATGGAGTCCCCGTTGCTACTGTAGCTTTGAATGCTGCTAAAAATGCAGGCTTATTAGCCGTACAAATATTAGCAAGTGCCAATGCTGTACTTTTACAAAAAATGATTGATTATAAAGAAAGTTTGAAACAAGCAGTTCTCACTGCTGCCGCAACCCTTAACGATGAATAACAACACTTTTCAAGGCTCACGCCTTTTATTATTAGATTTTGGGTCACAATACACTCAGCTTATCGCTCGCCGAGTGCGTGAATTAAATGTGTATTGCGAAATGCACCCTTATAACCACTTACCCGAGAATCTAAGTGATTTCTCAGCTGTAATACTCTCTGGTTCTCCCTATTCAGTGCGAAGTGCAGAAGCCTTACACCCCGATTTATCAGCATTGAAAGGTAAAATGCCACTTTTAGCTGTATGCTATGGAGCTCAGTATTTAGCACACTTTGGCGGTGGTGAAGTAGCTCCTTCTAACATACGAGAATATGGTCGTGCTCACCTCTCTTATATAAAACCTGAAGAACCTCTTTTTGAAGGAATTGCTGAAGGAAGTGTTGTATGGATGAGTCATAGTGACACTATCAAACAATTGCCTATTGGTGCAATCTGTTTAGCAAGTACTCCTGATGTAACAAATGCTGCTTATCGCATAGAGGGTGAAGAAACTTACGCCATCCAGTTTCACCCCGAAGTAACCCACTCCGCCGATGGTATGAAGCTATTAGCTAACTTTCTTTTCAAAATAGCAAAACTCATCCCTAATTGGACATCCGACAATTTTGTAGAAATGACAGTTGCCCATCTGAAAACTCAAATAGGTAATGAAAAAGTTATCTTAGGATTATCGGGAGGGGTAGACTCAACGGTAGCCGCTGTATTGCTTAACAAAGCCATTGGGAAACAATTGCATTGTATATTTGTAAATAATGGACTTTTACGTAAGAATGAGTTTGAGAGTGTTTTGAAACAATATGAGGGTATGGGATTGAACGTAAAAGGTGTAGATGCTTCAACTCGTTTTCTCTCTGCCTTAGCAGGTAAAACCGACCCTGAAGAGAAACGCAAAACTATCGGACGTGTTTTTATTGAAGTATTTGACGATGAAGCACACAAAATAACCGACGCCCAATGGTTAGCACAAGGCACTATTTATCCCGATGTGATTGAATCTCTATCTGTAAAAGGACCTTCTGCCACTATCAAATCTCATCACAATGTAGGAGGTTTGCCCAATTATATGAAACTGAAAGTAGTAGAGCCTTTGCGTATGCTCTTCAAAGACGAGGTGCGTCGCGTAGGTCGCAGTTTAGGTATTAGTGACGAGCTCTTAGGGCGACACCCTTTCCCAGGTCCTGGTTTGGCCATCCGCATTTTAGGCGACATTACTGCAGAAAAAGTAGCTGTTTTGCAAGAAGTAGATGCCATATTCATCAATGCACTAAAAGAGTACAACCTTTACAACAAAGTGTGGCAAGCAGGAGCAATCCTCTTACCTATCAATAGTGTAGGGGTAATGGGCGATGAACGTACTTACGAACGTGTGGTAGCCTTGCGCGCTGTAGAAAGTGTAGATGGTATGACTGCTGATTGGGTAGATTTGCCTTATAAATTCCTCCAAAAAGTATCTAATGATATCATCAACAAAGTGAAAGGCGTAAACCGCGTAGTGTACGACATCAGCAGCAAACCGCCCGCCACTATTGAATGGGAATAAAACAATTAATAGTTAAACAAATTAATAATTAAATCATAAGCCATTATGAAACGTTTTTTAACACTAACCACCTTACTATGCATTACCTTAAGCTTTGCACAGCAAAAACATACCGCAAGTAATTACGAAAGTATTGAAAGCATCGCTAAAATTTATCGCCTTTCACCTGCCGATATTCTCAAACTCAATCCTGGAATAAAAGAGGGTATCCAGAAAGGTGTAACTATCAACATTCCTACAAGTAAGGTAAAGCACTACAGCACCCAGCGCCCAGTAGGCTTTACCTCTCATTTGGTGAAATCAGGAGAAACTTTCTTTGGTCTTTCGCAAAAGTACAACATTTCTATAGACGATTTGAAACGTTATAATTTAGACCTTTACACACGCGAACTTCAAGAAAATGAACGTATCACTATTCCTCTTTTCAACAAAACAAATGATATGGTACAAAAAGGTATACAAGGACAAAAACGCTATGTGGTAAAACCTCAGGAAACCTTGTGGAAAATTGCTAAAAACCACAATGTAAGCGTTGAAGAATTGGAACGTATCAACAAAAAAGAAAAAGGATTTAACCCTAATAACATAAAAGAAGGTCAAGAAATATGGGTGCCCGCATCAGCTGTAGATAGCTCTGAACCCGAAGTACCTACACGTCCTGCAACCAATAAAGAATTAGTGCTTTACCTCATAGAAAAAGGTGAAGGTTTTTACAGCTTAGAACGCAAATTCGGCTTATCACAATCTGATATTGTAAAACTAAACCCTACGATGAAAGATGGTCTAAAAAGCGATGCTCAAATATGGATCCCTAAAGAGAATTACGATCGCTATAAAAATACACCTTTTACTAGTACCCCTAATTACGATTTTGAAAACTCTAACAACACTTTACGCTCAACTTCATCTCCTAATAATGTAAAAGAAATCAGCTATATCTTACCTTTCAAAGTAGCTGATATAGGATCTACAAACAAAGCCGCTGCCCTAAAAGCACGCCTTACTGATAATAAAATCACACCCGTCGCTACTGATTTTTATTCTGGTGCGCTCATCGCTTTGGATTCTCTCCAAAAAATGGGATACAAGTTCAAAGTAAATGTTTATGATAGTGAAGGTGACATCAAAAAGATTACTTCTAATGCAAACATACAAAACTCACAAGTGGTAATAGGTCCTTTTACTACCAAATCCTTTAATGCTGTAGCCGAACTAATTACCAACAACAAAACTGCGGTATTAGCTCCTTTAGCTAACAAGAACATTGTGTTAAATCCTAATGTATATCAAACCTTACCTTCTGACGAAGTACAACAAAATCAAATGATTAACTACCTCAACAAGAATTATTCTGATGAGAATATGATTATCTTAGCCGATAGCAAAAACACAGGTTTGCGCGACAAATTAGAACGTGCATTTCCAAACGCCAAAGTAGTAACAGAAATGTCAGCAAATGGATTCGCTAATGCATTGAACTACAGCAAAGAAAATGTAGTATTGTTACAATCTAACGATATAGGTTATGTGTCATTAGCAGTACGCTTATTACACAACGCTTTGAAAGTGAAAAAAAACAATGCCCACCCTAAAATTATATTAGCAACAGTAGAAAGAGGTAATGTATTCGATTCAAACAGTTTGTCTAATAATCAACTTTCCGATTTGCACTTCACCTACCCTACTGTAAACAAATACTCTAATGGTAGTGATAGTTTTTCAGTCCGCTATCAAAAAACTTATGGTATTTTACCTAATAAATATGCTATCCGTGGCTTCGATCTCACTATGGACGCTGTATTGCGTTTAGGAGTATCTGGTAACTTAAATAGTACCAATACCCGTATAGGTGAAACCTCATTCTTAGAGAACAAGTTTGCCTACCTCAAAAACTCTTATAAAGGAGGAGGATATGAAAATCAAGGCGTTTACATTGTTCAGTACGACAATATGGAAATCAAAGAAGTAAAATAATGAACGTTCAAATAGATTCAAGTTGGAAGTCGGTATTACAAGAAGAATTTAATAAGCCGTATTTCAGTCAGCTCACCGATTTTGTAAAGAAAGAATATGCCGAAAATATCTGTTATCCCAAAGGAAAGCAAATATTTTCGGCTTTCGACCATTGTCCGCTGGACAAGGTAAAAGTAGTTATCATCGGGCAAGACCCCTATCACGGCGAAGGGCAGGCAAACGGTTTGTGTTTTTCAGTACATGATGGCATTGCCCACCCACCTTCACTTATCAATATTTTTAGGGAAATAGGGCAAGATTTAGGTACCTCCTACCCTATCAGTGGCAATTTGGAGCGCTGGGCATCGCAAGGAGTTTTGCTGCTGAACGCCACTCTCACCGTAAGAGCCAACGAAGCAGGTAGTCACCAAAATCAAGGTTGGGAAACATTCACCGATGCTGTTATTAAAGCTGTTTCAGCACACTGTAATAATGTAGTATTTATGTTATGGGGAAGCTATGCTAAAAAGAAAGCTAACCTTATTGATAGTTCCAAACACTGCATACTCACTTCTGGTCATCCTTCACCTTTGAGTGCTAATAGAGGGCATTGGTTTGGTAACAAACATTTCAGCAAAGCTAATGCCTATCTTACATCTGTAGGTAAAGAAACCATAAACTGGTAATTAGATAGTATTAAAAGATAAGATATAATAAGGTAATAATATTGTAGAAAATGATACAATCCATCATCGAAAAATATAAAGACAGAATAGCTGTAGGAACCAAAGACTTCATAAATATAACTTGGATTGAGCAAACAGAAAAGAAATTAGGTTTTCCCTTGCCTGATAGTTATAAAGAGATGTTATTAAACTATGAATTTATCACTGTTTGTGGAGTCGATTTTAAAACTATTGTGCCACCTGAATATCAAGAGGATGCTGATATTGATATTTATTATACTTATCTAGTAAATTTGCAAAACAATCTATTTCAAAAAGACGAATTAGCTTTCTTAGAGATGGACGAAGAAACCTATTTCTTTAAAATAGAAGAAGCTGGTCAAGCTAATGAATATCGTGTTTACATTCGAGATTATATGATGAATGAAGAGCATCTATATGCCAATAACTTTCAAGAATTTTTAGAACATTTTTTTAGTATAATACTGGGAGATGATTCAAAAAAATATGATAAAAAAAGTAACTAAATCTAATTGCATCAAATATGAAACCATTACAACTAAGTGATTTTACAGTAGACCCTAATGACAATCACATATATCAAGCTGAATTTGAGTATGAAGAAATTACAGCTGAAATAGTTCTTACACACGAAAAATGGGATTTTAATAGAGTTTTTAAACTGTCTGAATCTGTATTTGCAAATTTAGAGAAACTAAACAATAAGGCTAAGTCATTTCTTGCAATGATAGAAGTAGGACAAATCAATGAACAATTAGAAGAGCAAGGAGGAAAAAAAATTACTGAAGAAGATTTTAAAAATCTAACCCCCATACTTAAGATCAATATTTGTGATGGAGAAATACAATTTTACTATCTTATGGTTTTAGGAGAGTATTTTTTAGGAGTTCAAATGTCAGCTGAAGATGATTTTAATAATCCTAATTTTTTATATTTATCAATAGAGACTACATTAGAAAGTGATGCTGAAGGACAAAAAATATTTAAAGCAACGGATATAAGTGTATATGAAGTTACTATAGGAAATGCTGAAAAAAAATCTCTATCTTCTACCTCTAATAATTTTTTGCAAGTATATGATAATAAAAACTTTTTTGAACAAATAGTTTCATTCTTCAAAGGATTATTCAAATAGATATAATTACTATGCAGTACCAAATAAAAACCGTCAAGGAAATCAAACATCTCATTCCAAACGATAGCGAATATGCTGGCTATAGCCAGTTCTATTCTTATGCCCATATTTTTTATGAAAATAGGTATGTAGTAGTAGTGCAAGGTGATTGGCATCCTAAAAGTACTGTAAATTTAGACAATATCAGCACACACTTCCCTGATTATCATTATCAAGAACTAGATGTCCCTACCTTTATCTTCGTACAAGGCAATGCTGTAGTGAGCAACCTCTTTAATCAGCGTAGTGAAGGGGCTTGTGGGCTTATCGTTTTGGGTAACCTATCAGCTGAAAATATAGCAGTTAGTGGACAAGAACTATATATACAAGGTAATCTTTTTGTAGAAGGTTTCTTTTGGGGGGACACAGCTATCGGGAAACTCACCGCAAAAAAAGCATTAGATATTCGAGTATTTATAGAAACTGAATATATTTATCCCCTTGAGCGTTTTGATACTGCCGATGAGGTAACAGTAAGTTATTGGCTCAAAAAAGATGACCCTGATAGATTTAAGAAAAATCATTTATTAAAATCATTACTCCCTAAAACTTTCCTCTACACTAAAAAAGAGGTTGAGGAAGAGAAAATAGAATTATGGGATTGGTCAGCTTGGTTAAAACGCGGTAAACTTTTTGAAGCCTTAGAAAAAGGAAGTGCAATTCTTTATGAAGAAGAGCAAATCGAAGAAAAGATTTTAAACAATGATGGTTTTACTTTCTTATTTAAGAGTACCGATATCAATTTAGAAAACTTACAACGTTTCATTAACCCTGAAGATTTTGCCCTACTTGAAAACAATGATGATGAAACGGGGAGATATTATGAATATTGGGAAGGAGAAATCTTCTATCGTATTACACTTTCTAAAATAAATCCTGCTATAGGAGGCGTGTATTTCTATTGCAACGAACAAGTTTTCTATTTATTTACAGATGGTGAAAAGTTGCATATCTCTTGGCAACCTAATGAAGCTTCACCTTTTGTATACTTAGAAGCTCATAAAAACCCTCGTGAATATTATTTTGTACAAGAGTGCTGGCAATACTTCCAGCGTAGGTATTGTGAAGTAGTGCATTATGTAAGACTCTTTAGAGATAATGTAACAGTAGAACGTTATAACCAGTTGCTTTCTCTCCCCGAAGTACAAAAATATTACAGTGATTATACTGATGTTGATGCCGTGCTCTATGTAGGGCGATATGGTTTTCAGTTCCGAAAAGCTGAAGGTAATACTTCTTCACGAATGACGATTACTAAAGAATATTGGGACGATAAATTATGCGATTACCAGTTTGTTTTCTATCATTACGAGCCAAACAAAGAAGGTACTGCTATCAACCTATTTACACAAGACGGCAATGGTTATGAATTTAGTACTTATAAAGTAGATGCTCAACATAGCAAATTCTACAAATTAGCAACTGCTATATTCAAACGTGCCGAAAGAGTACTCCTCACTGATGAATTCCTCTCTGAAAGAGAAGCTTCTGCACGTGAAATGGATGAGATAAGAAAACCAAAATCTGTGTTCAAACGCTTAGCAGAGAATATAGGTGCTTTTTTCAGCAGACGACGAAAATAAAAATATGAGTTTCAACTTTAATCAATATATAGGTTTTCTCCTTTTTGTAGTCATTTTCCTGATAGGTTTTTGGCTACTGTGCTTTTTGTGTTCGGTACTCCTTTATTGGTTAATAGGAGTAATAAAAGAGCGATTCAAAGAACGAAAATCTACTAAAAATATAGATTCCTCCTCTCAAAACTAACTACTGATGACATTGAAAGAAAGAATACAAAACCTCCCAATCATCAAGCAATTCGTCGGATTTCTAAAAAAAATACGTTTAGCTAAGAATGCTTTTTCTTTGTACGACTTGCTTGAGTTATATATTGTAGGGATTATGAAAGGTACTCTCACATATCGTGCGAGTGCTATTTCATACAGCTTCTTTTTAGCTATATTTCCCTTTTTATTGTTTATCTTAAACCTTATCCCATATATTCCCATTGATGATTTTCAAGTAGATTTTTGGGGATTTATTGATGATATGCTACCTCCTGGTACTCACGATTTCTTTTCTGATATCTTTTTTGATATTGCCGAAAAAAAACGTGGAGGTTTATTGTCGTCTGTATTTTTCTTATCTATTTTCTTGATGACCAATGGTATTATGGCTATTTTTGGAGGGTTTGAATTTTCGTACCACCGTCAAATCACACGCACTTATATCAAGCAATATCTTTATGCTCTAATGGTTGCTATCATCTTGTCATTATTAGTGTTGTTTGCGGTAGTTACTTTTATTTACTACGAAATATATTTAGTGCCTTACCTTGATAAAATCAATTTTATCACCGATTACGAAACGCTTCTCAAAATATCAAAAATCGGATTTGTTGCCCTGATTACCTACTTTGGTACAGGTGTGTTATTTTATTTTGGCACAGTAGAGGGTAAAGAAAGTAAATTCTTTTCAGCAGGCTCTCTCCTTACGGTGTTACTTTTTGGTTTAACCACCTATTTATTTGGTATTTACATCGAAAATTTTTCGCAATATAACCAGCTATATGGCTCTATTGGAGCGCTGCTTATTTTCTTGCTATATATTTGGATTAATGCCAATATTCTCTTGTTAGGATTTGAACTAAATGCGTCTCTTTTAAAACTTAAAAAACACGACTAATGTACTTTGTAGAAGTCATATTACCACTTCCGCTTCCTAAATTGTACACTTATCGTATCAACGAGGATGAAGCGCATTTCTTGCAAACGGGAATGCGTGTAGCTGTTTCATTTGGCAAATCAAAAGTATATACAGCTTTAGTTCATAAAGTGCATACTAATGAACCTACTTATGAAACTAAAGATATCGAATACATTCTAGACGAAACTCCCATCGTTACTCCTAATCAAATTACTCATTGGCAATGGATTGCCGATTATTATATGTGTACTTTAGGTGAGGTGATAAAATCGGCTTTACCATCAGCTTTTTTGTTAGAAAGTGAAACTATTATTGAAATTGCTGAAAAAGACCTCAATCCCTATCTATTTAGCGATGACGAATTTCAGGTGTACGAAGCTCTACACTACAAAACAGCATTAAAAGGAAGTGAAGTGAGCAAAATCATTCCTAAAAAGAAGACCTTGAAGGTCATAAAGAGTTTGGTAGAAAAAGGTGCTGCTCGTATTTCAGAAAGAATTTTTGAAAAATATGTACCAAAGCTCGTAAAATACATACGTTTAGCGGAAGCCTACCAATCTCAAGAAGGACTACAAAAAGCTTTAGAATTGCTGAAAGGTGAAAAGCAAAAAAAACTGATAATGGCTTACTTCAATCATATCAACAGAGAGGTTTTACCTTTAAAAGTTGAAAATCTATTAGAAGAAGCTAAGGTTTCAAATGCGGTACTCAAATCGGTGGTAGAAAAAGGTATTTTAGAAATATATTACCTGCAAAAAGATCGTGTAAGTTTCGCTGATAGTGAGGTTTTAGCAAAAAAAACACTCAACAATATACAAAACGAAGCGCTTTATCAAGTACAACAACAGTTTCAAACTAAAAATACAGTACTTTTACAAGGTGTTACGGCTTCTGGTAAAACCGAAATCTACATTGAACTTATCGACCAATACCTAAAGAAAGGTAAACAAGTGCTTTACTTGCTCCCAGAAATCGCTTGACAATTCATCTTATCAATCGATTGAAAAAACCCTTTGGTAAAAATCTATCAGTATATCATTCTAAATACAATACTAACGAGCGCGTAGAGGTTTGGAACAATGTGCTGAACAATTGTTCGAAAGCACAATTAGTAGTAGGGGTGCGTTCTTCAGTATATCTGCCTTTCAAAGATTTAGGATTAGTGGTAATTGATGAGGAACACGATAGTTCATATCGTCAGTTCGACCCTGCTCCTCGCTTGCAAGCGCGTGATAGTGCCATTATGCTAGCTAACATCTTCAAAGCTAAAACTTTATTAGGTACAGCTACTCCCTCAATAGAAAGTATGCACAACGTAAAAGTAGGTAAATATGGCTTTGTCTATCTATCAAAACGTTATACTAATTTCCTCCCCCCTATCATCGAACTTATCGACATCAAGGACAAGCAACATCGCAAACGTATGAATGGACATTTTTCCGATATTCTTATTGAAGAAATGACCAATACTTTATCACAAGGAAAACAAGTGCTTTTGTTCCAAAACCGAAGAGGTTATGCACCTATTGTACAGTGTATGCATTGCGGCACAGTCCCTCAATGCCCACATTGCGATGTGAGTCTCACTTTCCACCATAGTAGCAATCAGTTGCGATGTCATTATTGTGGCTATGCGATACCTATGCCCAAAACTTGCATTGCTTGTGGAAGTGTAGATTTAAAAACAAAAGGTTTTGGTACTGAACAGATTAGTAAAGAATTAGAAGTACTTTTCCCCCAAGTAGCCATCGACCGAATGGATCAAGATACTACCAATGGCAAATACGGATATGAAAAAATATTAGCCAAATTTGAACAGCAAGAAACCCAAATATTGGTAGGTACCAAAATGATTTCTAAAGGATTAGATTTTGAAAATATAGGATTAGTAGGAGTAATGAATGCCGATGCTCTCATTCATTCTCCCGACTATCGAGCTTATGAACGTAGTTTTCAGTTGTTATTACAAGTCTCAGGGCGTGCAGGTAGAAGTGCTCAACGAGGAAAAGTTTTAATACAAACCTACAATCCTCAACACCCTGTAATTCAACAAGTATTACAAAATGATTTCAAGGGGATGTATCAAAATCAAATAGAGGAACGCCAATCTTTCTCGTATCCTCCATTTGTACAAATGATTAAAATAACACTGAAACACACGAACTTCAATCGTACAAATGAAGGTGCTGAGTGGTTCGCTAATGCTCTTAAAGAAGCTTTTGCTTCCAAAAAGGGAATAGAAATTTTAGGTCCTGAGTTTCCCTTAATTTCACGCATCAGAAACGAATATTTGAAAGATGTTTTAGTGAAGGTAAAACCTTCTGAACTTTCTATACATCATACTAAAGAACAAATCAAACGTATAGAAACCAGTTTTCAGTCTATTAGTAATTTTCGTACCATAAGAGTTAGTTATTTGATTGATTAATTTTTAGTTTGCCAATTCACTCATCAACAAATTGGCTAATTGACAAATTATTCTTACTTTTGCACTCTGATTGAGAATTTAAGCCAATGGCACATCTGAGACATATACGTAAATATTTTTATAAATATAAATACCACTTACTACTTGGGATACTTATTACCATAGTGTCGCGAGTGTTTTCACTCTTTATGCCGCGATATGTAAAAAACTCTATCGCAGCCATTGAGGACTTTGCTAAATCAGCTAACAAAGATGCCTCACAAATGACTTCCTTACTTATAGAATATGCGCTTATTATCATCGGTACAACTATCATATCGGCGGTGCTAATGTTTTTTATGCGTCAGCTTATCATCAATGTGTCTCGTTACATCGAATACGATATGAAAAACGAGATATTTAAGAAATACGAACAGCTATCGCTTAGCTTCTACAAACGCAACCGAGTAGGTGACCTGATGAACCGTATCAGCGAGGACGTATCGAAAGTGCGTATGTACGCAGGTCCTGCTATTATGTATAGTGTGCAAACTATTACACTTTTTGCTTGCGTAATTCCGCTAATGTTTATCATCTCTCCCAAGCTTACTATCTACACCCTTATCCCATTGCCTATTCTCTCTTTGCTTATCTACAAAATGAGCAAAAAGATTAATATCGAAACGATGAAGGTACAAGCCTATCTATCCGACCTTTCTACTTTCTCGCAAGAAACTTTTTCGGGTATTGGAGTGATAAAATCGTATAATAACGAGGCGGCTACCGATGCGCAATTAGCAGTACTCGCCGAAGACGGTCGTCAGAAAAACATCAAGCTCGCTAAGATACAGGCTTTCTTTATCCCTACAATGATACTGATGATAGGATTGAGCCTTATCTTTGTAATCTTTATTGGGGGAAAGCTCTATTACACCGGTGAAATACAATCTATTGGAGTAATTGTAGAGTTCAGTATTTACGTGATGATGCTCACTTGGCCTGTGGCTACAGTGGGCTGGGTAAGTTCTATTGTACAACAAGCGGAAGCCTCGCAAAAGCGCATCAATGAGTTCCTTTCCGAAGTACCTCAGATACGCAATCAGGTAGGAGAGCTTACGCCTATTAAAGGAGATATTACATTTGATAAAGTATCTTTCCGTTATGAAGATACGGGGATAAAAGCTCTTAAAGACGTATCTTTCCATATAGAAGCAGGACAAACAGTAGCCGTTATAGGCAAAACCGGTAGTGGTAAGACTACACTGTTAGACCTCATTGCACGTATGTACGATGCAAATCAGGGTGAAGTACTGATAGGAGGCAAACCCATAAGAGAATTGAATCTACACAGCTTGCGCAGAGCCATTTCGGTAGTGCCACAAGAGAACTTTTTGTTTTCAGACACTATTCGCAACAATCTGCGCTTTGGTAATAAAAATGCTACCGAAGAACAGATAATACAAGCCTGCCAAAAAGCAGTGGTACACAACAATATTACAGAGTTCACCCATCAATACGACTCGGTGCTTGGAGAGCGCGGGGTATCACTCAGTGGTGGGCAACGCCAACGAGTAGCTATCGCAAGAGCCTTGCTTAAAGAAGCCGAAATTTATTTGTTAGACGATTGTTTATCAGCCGTAGATACCGATACCGAAGAGAAGATTTTAACTAATTTGCGCGATACCTTAAAAGGCAAAACCGTAATTATAGTGAGTCATCGTGTGTCTATCACTAAATACGCCGATAAAATACTGATGCTCGACAAAGGAAAATTAGTAGAACAAGGAACCAAAGATGAACTATTGGCACAAAATGGTGTTTTTAAAGCCTTTTACGATACACAAACCATATAAGCTGTTATGTGATTTAACTTATGAAAATAGAAACTGAAGATTATATTTCATTTGAAGAACTTTTAAAACAAGTACAGCACAAATATGCTGAACACCTACCTTTTGTATGCTACAAGCCCCCTTATCACACTTCAGTAATATTGTTGGAACAAGAAGATGATACACTTCATTTTTTCAACACTGGTAAAGAAGAACAAGAGGGATTTGTTTTCGCTCCTTTCGATGCTAACGAACCTACTGTTATCATCACTCTTAACAAATTAACCATAAGCCATTTACCTATACAATCAATTGTAGAAGACACTAATATTGATATTTTAGAAGATACCAAAACCGAAAAACAAAAGCACATAGATTTAGTAACCAAAGCTATTGATGAAATACACAGA
The DNA here is from genome assembly GCF_000318295.1 of Capnocytophaga sp. oral taxon 326 str. F0382. Lineage (NCBI taxonomy): Bacteria > Pseudomonadati > Bacteroidota > Flavobacteriia > Flavobacteriales > Flavobacteriaceae > Capnocytophaga > Capnocytophaga sp. oral taxon 326. The sequence continues at coordinate 5,706 of NZ_KB291433.1, read as the reverse complement.
GGTCATTTTGAGAAAGTGGTTCTTTCGCGCAAGATAACTATCAAAGAAGTGGTAAATCCGTTTAAGAGCTTTGCCAATATCGTAACACGATATCCTTCGGCATTTTGCTATTTGTTTTATCACCCTAAAGTAGGAACTTGGCTCGCTGCTACGCCCGAAACACTTTTTCAAAGTAATGGTAACAATTTTCAAACAATGGCTTTAGCAGGAACACAACCTTTCAAAGAAGGTGAGATTCATTGGTTTTCTAAAGAAAAAGAAGAACAACAAATAGTTACCAATACCATTGTACAACAGTTGCAAGGATATGCTGAAAAAATTGAAGTTTCAGCCCCTCAAACCGTGCAAGCTGGAAAAGTAATGCACTTATGTACTATAATCAAAGGAAAAATAAAAGAAAATAAAGCTTTTGAAATAATCCAACGCCTCCACCCTACCCCTGCTGTCTGTGGTTACCCTACTGAAAAAGCACACAAATTTATTATAGAAAATGAACTTTATAATAGACAATATTACACAGGTTATTGTGGATGGGTGTCTAACAATAACCAAGCGCTCTATGTAAATCTACGCTGTATGCAAATCACTGCCAACGAAACCTTTTTATATGTAGGAGGGGGCATTACCAAAGATTCTACACCCGAAAAAGAGTACGAGGAAACACAAAACAAAGCTCAAACAATGATAACAATTCTGTAACATCACACTTTTTAATAACTAAAAACTAAATTATAATGAAAAGATTAGTAATGGCAATGTCGGCACTATTGATGATAGTAGCTTGCGAGAAGGACGACAAAAACACGATGATTGTAGAAGGCAATATCGAAGGGTTAAAAATGGGAACTATCTATTTACAACAATATGTAAATGATAAACTTACCAATATCGACTCAGTAGTAGCCAATGGTGATGGTAAATTTACTTTCAAACGACATTTAGAAAGTCCTGAAGTTTTTTACATCTACCTTGATTTGAAGAAACAAGCTGGCACTGACCTTGGCGACCGCTTAATGTTTTTTGGTGAACCTACCACTATCAACATCAATAGCGCTTATGATATGTTTGAGGTAAGAGCCAATATCAGTGGCTCTCAATCACAAAAGGAATACAATGAATACCTACACACTATGCGACAATTTGGAATGCGTAACGCTCAACTACTTGAACAACAAGTAAATGCTTTCAAAGCTGGTAAAACTTCCTTAGTCGATTCACTAAACACTGCTTCCGAGAAGAATAACTTCCGTCGCCACCTTTTTGTGTTAAATTACGCCCTCTCTCACCCCAATTCTTACATTACTCCTTATGTAGTATTAGCCGATGCTCCTAATACCCGTGTAAAATATTTAGATTCTATCTACGGGAAACTGAACAAAGATGTTGCTAATTCTAAATATGGCAAAGAGTTCAAAACTTATATAGAAATAGCTCGAAAAGCTGAAAATGAGAGTATTAAAAATTAAAATCTACCATAAAGTATTCTCCTCAACCATTTCACCCGCTGTATGAGACGTTGTATAATATCACAGGCGATAACAGCTAAAACCGTAAAAATCACTACGTTCAAATAGAAGTTATTGCCTATATATTTTTTAATATAATCTACCAAAAAACGCATATAGTAATGAGTAACATATATTTCTAATGAAATACTTCCTAAATACTTCAAACATTGTGTTGCTTTATTTTCTGAATGACAGATCCCTTCCCATAGAACATAAGAAGCCGCAATACCCGTAAGTGCCAAAGCATACAAGCGAAGAGAATCGAGTATATAATGAGATTTATCAACTGAAAAAAACAATAAAAGTGGAAAGACCACAAACCCTACCCAGCCTATAGGGCGCAAAATTTTTAAGGCTTGAGATTTATATTTATGGGTAGCATAACCTAATGAAAAATAGATGAAATACCAACACAATTCGGGTAATCCATAAAAGATAGGTTGTGCTCCTGTAACTCGATGCAAAAATACAAGAATACTCCATAAACCTATCATTACCCATATTTCGCGGTATTTGTTGATTTTCAAAGCAAGATAGAGCAGAACGCACTCCCAGAAAAGCAACCACAAGAACCACATTCCTTGTGTGGGTTTATAAATAAGCACGCAAAGATGTTCCCATACTTTTTCTATATCGAGGATATAACCGTGATAGGTGGCAGAAATTAAAAACCAAACGAAGAAAGGAATTACTAATACTTGAAAGCGTTTACTGAGGTTCAACTCACCACGTGCATTAAAGTTCACATAGCCTGAAAGGAACATAAATAAAGGCATATGAAAAGCGTAAATAGTTACATAAAAAGGGTTTGTACGGTCATCTCCTGAAAACCATTGTGAAGCGTGTCCCATCACTACCAATATGATAGTAAAACCTTTGAGCACATCAATAAGAGGATTGCGTTCTTTCATACCTATTTCTTTATAGGAGCAAAAATACTTTCTTTTTTTTAATTAGCAAAAATACTTTCTGTTTAAAGCATTCTTCTTTCTTAATAAAATACTTTAAACGATTGATTTTTAACAATTAAAACTCTCCTCCTTTTTTATACTAACAAAAAATATTATCTTTTTTTTAAGAATATTTTTGTAATCCCCACAAAATATGTATTTTTGCCGTTTGAAGAAGTAAAACAAGTAAATTATCAATTAAAAAATGCAAAACAAAGGACTTGTAAAACTATTTGCCATATTGTTTGGACTGATATGTATTTATCAACTTTCATTCACCTATGTGGCAGGTAGAGTAGAAGATGAAGCCAAAGCTTTTGCCGAGGCTAAAGTGCCTAATACTCAAGCTGACTATATCGCTAAACGCGAGGCTATAGAAGCTAAGTATTTGGACGATAAAATGGGGCAAGAGGTCTACAACCTCGGAATTGCAAAATTCACTCTCTCTGAAGTGAAAGAAAAAGAATTAAACCGCGGTCTCGACCTTAAAGGCGGTATCAACGTAATTCTGCAAATCTCTGTAAAAGACATCTTAAAAGGTCTTGCTGACAACTCCAAAGACCCTATCTTTAACAAATCATTAGCCGAAGCCGATGAACAGCTCCGCAAAACCGACAAAACCTACTTGGATTTGTTCTTCGAGGCTTACGCTAAGAACGGAGGTAAATTAGCCTCCCCCGATGTGTTCGCTAATAAAACCCTCAGCGACCAAATCAACTTCCAAATGAGTGATAGTGAGGTGCGCCCTATCATCAGAAAGCGCGTAGACGAGTCTATCGTATCTGCTTTCGAGGTATTGCGCAAACGTATCGATAAATTTGGCGTTTCTCAACCTAATATCCAGCGTCTTGGTAACTCAGGTCGTATTCTTGTAGAACTTCCAGGTGCTAAAGATATCACTCGTGTGCAATCTCTCTTGCAAAGTACCGCTCAGCTTGAGTTCTGGGAAACTTATAAAAACACTGATGTTTTCCCTTATTTACAAGCCCTCAACGAGCAACTTAAATCTACTGCTAAAACCACAGATAAAGTAAAAGATACTCTCGCTGCAGCTACTCAATCTGGTAGTAGTGCTATCGATTCTCTACTTACTGATGTAAAGAAGGATTCTGTTCCTACTCAACAAGGAAAAGGCAATCCTTTGTTTGACCTTATCAAAGCTAATTCTTATGAAGGTTCTCCTGTACTTTTTACAGTAAGTTTAAAAGATACTGCTCAAGTAAATAGCTATATCAATTCTCCTGAAGCAAAACATTTGATTCCTGCTTCATTGCAGTATGTAAAATTTGCTTGGGGTAAACCTGATAAAAAGACCTCCCTTATCGAACTTTATGCCCTAAAAGGTAACCGCGATAACACTCCTCCTCTTACAGGTAACGTAGTAACCCAAGCCGAACAAACCTATGATGTTCGCAACCAGCCTGCCGTATCTATGCAAATGGACGGTAAAGGAGCCCGTATTTGGGAGGCGCTTACTGGCAAAGCTTTTACTCAAAACACCAATATTGCTATCGTACTCGATAACATCGTATATTCAGCACCAGGAGTAACTACAGGTGCTATTTCAGGAGGTCGCTCTGAAATTACAGGGCATTTTACTTTAAATGAAGCTGTCGATCTTGCTAACGTGCTCCGTGCTGGTAAATTACCTGCAAGTGCTGATATCGTACAATCTGAAATCGTAGGACCTTCTTTAGGACAAGAAGCTATTGATAGTGGTATGAACTCTTTCCTTATCGCTACTATCTTCATCTTTGCGTGGATGATATTCTACTACGGTCGTGCCGGTATTTATGCCGACCTCGCTTTGGTATTCAATATACTCCTCATATTTGGAGTGTTAGCAAGTATAGAAGCTGTTCTTACGCTCCCTGGTATTGCGGGTATCGTGCTTACCATTGGTATGGCAGTCGACTCGAACGTGCTGATATTCGAGCGGTCGAAAGAAGAGCTACGCAAAGGTAAAAACATCAATCAAGCAGTGGTTGATGGTTTCAAACACGCCCTATCGTCTATCTTAGACTCTAACATTACTACAGCGCTTACTGCTCTTATCTTGTTGTTCTTTGGTAGTGGTCCTATCCAAGGTTTTGCAACTACCTTGCTTATTGGTATTGCAACTACTTTGTTCACCGCTATCTTTATCACTCGCTTGTTTATCGACTATAGTGTTGAGAAAAAACATACGCTTACTTTCACCACTCCTATTACTAAGAACTGGTTCAAAAATGTAGATCTTAACTTCATCGGCAAGCGCAAAATAGGATATGCTTTTTCTATTATCCTATCAATAATAGGTATCATTTCTCTCTCTACTCGTGGTCTCGACCAAGGTATCGATTTCGTAGGTGGTAGAACTTACCAAATTCGTTTTGAAAAAGAAGTTAATCCTACCCAAGTAGCCGATGCACTCAAAACTACTTTAGGAAATGTGGAAGTAAAGACTTTTGGTGCTCCTAACCAAGTGAAAATTTCTACCAAATACAAAGTACAAGAAGAAAGCACTGAGGTAGATAATGAAATACAAGAGCTCTTGTACAAAGGCTTACAGAAATTCTTACCCGAAGGAACTTCATTCGATAGTTTTGCTAAAGCTAGTTCTACTGATAAGATTGGTATTATGCAATCTATGAAAGTAGGACCTACTATTGCCGAGGACATTAAGAGCAGTGCCTTTTGGTCTGTTATCGGTTCGCTTATTGTAATCGGTCTATATATCTTATTCCGTTTCCGCAAATGGCAGTTCTCTATGGGTGCGATTGTATCTTCAGCACACGACGTGCTAATGGTACTTGGTATTTATTCGCTCACTTATAGCATTATGCCTTTCAATATGGAAATCGACCAAGCCTTTATCGCGGCTATCCTTACAGTAGTAGGTTACTCATTAAACGACACGGTGATTATCTACGACCGTATCAGGGAAGTAATGCGTGAGCCTCATTGGTCAAGAGAGAAAATCAATCACGCGCTCAACGCTACCCTTAGCCGTACCTTAAACACCTCATTCACTACTATGGCAGTACTCGTTACTATTTTTATCTTTGGTGGTGAAACATTGCGTGGCTTTATGTTCGCAATGATTATCGGGGTACTCATCGGTACTTACTCTTCTATCTTCGTGGCAGCTCCTCTCATTTACGACACTGTAAAAGATGAAGCTGGCCATACTAAAGAAGAAGAACATAGAAAATAATATTTAATTACTAAATATAAAAAAGAGCCTGTCCGAAAAGTTTTAACAGGCT
>NZ_KB291432.1:49428-78494 GCF_000318295.1 Capnocytophaga sp. oral taxon 326 str. F0382 | reverse complement strand
TCCCCGATTAACTAATGCTAATCGGGGAGTTTTAGATATTTACAGATTCCCTAAAAAACAAGTGAAAATAGAAATCAGCAATTAGTTTTACACTAACTGCTGACTTTTTTGTATAGGAAAAGCTTCTTTTGGTATAGAGAAATAGAAACTTATTTTGTATCAAAAGTTTTTATTCGTATCTTTGCCCCTGAAAAAATAATAATTATCTTATGAAAAAGTGCTTATTGCTACTTTTTTTAGTAGTAACAACCGCTGTGTTTGCACAACGCAAGTACACTCTTAGCGGTTCTATCTCCGATGCTTCTAATGGCGAAAAATTATTAGGGGTAAACTTCATTGTCAAAGAACTCCATACGGGTACTTCTACGAATGAGTATGGATTCTATTCTATTACTTTACCCGAAGGTAAATATACTATCGTGATTGAATATATAGGCTTTGGTACTCACCAAGAAACTATAGAGCTTAACAAAAATATCCGTAGAGACTATAAACTAAAACCTGAGGCTATAGAGCTTAAAGGCGTGGAACTCAATGCGCATTCTGTTCCTAAAGCGGCTGTACGCAAACCCGAAATGAGTGTAGCTACCATTCCTATTACTACCGTCAAGAAACTTCCTGTGCTTGTAGGTGAGGTAGATATTATCAAAACCTTAATGCAAATGCCTGGGGTGAGCAATGCAGGCGAGGCTTCCTCAGGGTTCAACGTGCGTGGTGGCGCTGCCGACCAGAACTTGGTACTCCTTGATGAGGCTACCATCTTTAATGCTTCTCACCTCTTTGGTTTCCTCAGTGTCTTCAATGCCGATGCCGTGCGTGATATGAAGCTCTACAAAGGCGGAATTCCTGCGCGCTATGGCGGACGTATAGCTTCAGTTTTAGATATTTATCAAAAAGAAGGTAATAAGAACAAGTTTGCAGCGACTGGTGGTATAGGGGTACTTTCCTCACGCTTGCTTGCCGAAGGCCCTATCGTGAAAGACAAAGCCTCATTTTTAATAGGAGGGCGCGCTTCTTATGCTCATCTTTTTCTCAAATTGAGCGATAACGAAAATTCAGCTTATTTCTACGACCTCAATACCAAACTTTCGTACCAACTCAATCAAAACAATGCGCTCTATCTTTCTGGCTATTTTGGTAGAGATAGTTTTATACTCAGCGAAAACCTCACTAATACTTATGGCAATGCCTTAGTAAACTTGCGTTGGAATCACTTGTTTACTGATAAACTCTTCTCTAACCTCTCGGCTATCTACAGCAACTACGATTATAAGTTTGATTTTAGTTTTATTGATATGAAATGGACGTCGGGAATTGAGAATTTTAACCTCAAATACGACTTCAAAAACTATATTTCCGAAAAATTCAAACTTACTTATGGAGTGCAGGGCTTGTACTACATATTCAAACCAGGGAAAATTGTGCCTAAAACCTCAGCTTCTACTATCAAAGAACGCATACTCGAACATCGCTATGCTGCCGAAATGGGCTTCTATGCCGATGTAGAACAAAAATTAGCTGAAGCTCTTACGGTGTCTTACGGCTTGCGCTTTAGCAATTTCTACAGTTTGGGCAAACGCACCGTGAATATTTATCCTAATGACAATCCCGTGGGTTATAATGCTAACCGACAAGTGTATTACCAAGGTACTGCTATAGGTACTAAATACTACGGCAGTAACCGTATTATCGATTTGTACTCTAATTTTGAACCTCGTTTTACAATGAGTTATGCTTTTAGCGATACCAAATCAGTAAAAGCGAGTTATGCGCGCACTGCCCAGTATGTACACTTGATTTCTAACACAGCCTCTCCTTCACCTTTGAATGTTTGGGCGCCCAGCGATGAGTTTATCAAACCTCAAATCGCCGACCAAGTGGCATTAGGCTATGCCTCTAATGTTTTTGACGATAAATACAGCATAGAGGTAGAAACTTACTACAAAAAGGTGCAAAATCGTTTGGATTATATCAATGGGGCAAACTTAATAGCTAACGAAGCTATTGAACGTGTGTTGCTCTCAGGAGAAAACAGAGCTTATGGCTTGGAAGTGCTCTTGCGTAAAAATACAGGCAGACTTACCGGTTGGATTGCCTATACACTCTCAAAATCGGAAATGCAAACCAAAGGGCGTACCCCTGAAGAAATAGGTATCAACAACGGCGATTGGTATAATGCCCCTTATGATAAGCCTCACGACCTTTCTATTACAGCTACTTACGAACTTTCACCTAAATGGACGTTTGGCGCTATATTCAACTTGCAATCGGGATTGCCTGCAAACTACCCTATAGGGCGTTATTCTTACTTAGGACAAACTGTCCCCGATTATAGCAAGCGCAACGAATACCGCTTACCTACCTATCACCGTTTAGACTTATCGGCTACCTATACTCCACAATCGGATAGAGCAAAACGCTGGAAAAGTGAGTGGGTGTTTGGTGTGTACAACGTGTATAACCGCAAAAATGCTGTGAGTGTTTCTTTCCGTGAGAACGAAGATACGCATCGCAATGAAGCTGTTAAGCTCTCCATCTTTGGTATCATTCCTAGTGTAACTTATAACTTTAGTTTCTAATCCTATAAATAGTAGAATAAAATGAAAAACCTTTATATCATACTCCTCAGTGCCTTTGCTTTGACTTCTTGCGAAGAAGTTATTGATTTGAATTTGGATACTGCTCCTAAGAAATTAGTGATTGATGCAGCTCTCGACTGGAAAAAAGGAGAAACCAAAGCCTACCCAATAGTTGATATCAGTTATACTGAACCTTATTTTGGTGAAACGCACTCACCTGCGATAGATAATGCAGTGGTGAAGATAGTTTCGGGTACCCAAACCTACAGTCTTACCCTTTGGGATGGTACCACAACTATCACTTCCGATAATCTACCTGAATTAAAAGGAGGTAGTCGTTATGTATTTCCTGCGGGTATCACCCCTGAGTTAGGCAAAAACTATGAATTGATTGTAGAACTCAACGGGCAAACTTATACCGCCAAAGATAAAATGCTTGAAGCCCCCATAATACCTTCTAACAGAATTGTACAGAAAGAAAACGGAGGCTTTTTAAAAGACCGCAAAGAGGTGCGTTTCTATTTTGATGGTATCAATGATGGGGTTGCTAATGCTTATTTAGTTAAGTTGTCGCAGAATAATACTTCTAAAACTATTTATGGCACCTTAGACGATAATTACATAGCTAATAATAAATTCTTCTTTGTATTAACAGGAGTAGATAACAAAGAAAAACTCAAAAAAGATGATGTAGTACATATTATTCTCTACCGCATTCATCCTCAATATAAGGAGTTTGTGCAAATGCTCGTTCGATTATCAGAAGGACAAAGCCCATTTACTATTCCTACGCGCCCCATAGGCAACATCGTGAATACAACTAACAAACGTGAAAACCCTCTCGGAGCTTTCCGCGTTGCCCAATACACTACACTTCAATATACAGTAAAATAATCGCCCGTGTGGCTCACACTACCATTTGAATTGAACTAAGAACTCGTGAGAGTTACGCGATTGCAAGTTGAGATGGGTTTGGAAGTAACTTTCAAACCCATAACCTATTGCTACATAATAATCAGGAATTTCAAAGAATACATAAGCATTTACTGCCTTATCAGTGCGATAAGTGACTCCTAATTCGGCGCGATTAGCAAAATTGCCTGCTACAGTAAGGTCGATAGAAGGTTTTTCACCTTTGCCAAATCGCGTTTGGAAACGTGGTTTTACAGTGAAATCGGTAGCTACACGCCAATAATAGCCCACCATAGAATAGAAGAACATATTATTGGCAATAGAAGTCATTACTTCGTTATCCATACGCACTTTATCAGAAGCTAACATATTAGGAATTGCCATACCTATATAGAAATCAGGATGGTCGTAGTAGAGTCCTGCACCAAAGTTGGTTTGAAACTTCCCTGAAATACTTTGCAAATAAGGGTCGTTGTAGTAAGTGGGGTGCATACGATTCCCATTAGGGTAATACATATTGTACTTATTGTTATAGGTGCGCAAATCACTGCCATCTACATTGAAAAAATCTCCCCCAAATTTTATACCTCCTATTAAATTAGAGTTGTAAGTAATAGGAATTGAGTAGGAAAAATCGGCGTAGATACCGGCTTGTTTCTGTATAAAAACTTTGTTATTAGCAAGCGAAAGTCCTACCCCTACGCGATCGGAAAGGCGGTGAGTGGTGAAGAAAGTTTGCGTTTGAGGCGCTTCAGTCATTCCACGCCATTGGTTGCGTATATCCACCGAAATGGTGTGCCCTCTCTCTAACCCTACAGCTGCTGGGTTTACCAAGTTTTGGTGCTGATAATAGAATATATAAGAGGGGTCTATAGTTTGTGCTTGAGCCACACCAGCGAGCAATAAAGCAGCACTTAAAAATATCTTTTTCATAGTTTATCTTTTGCTAATAATTGATGTAAATCCAGTATTTAGTTTGTTTTTCGTCAGAGCCATCAATGCTAAATATCGCTATATACGAGCCTCGTGCTACCAATGTTCCGTTAGACATTTTGCCGTCCCATTGGTTTTTATAGCCTCTCGCTTCATATACTAACTGACCTAAATTATTATATACATAAAGAGTGTTGTTAGGATATTTTTCGGCGTGAGCAATCGTATAAGTATCGTTGATGCCATCACCGTTAGGAGTAAAGGCGTTGGAAATGAGTACGTAATCTACCTGAGGGTCTTCTTTATTGGGGATGCCATCCCCATCAATATCATCATCACAAGCATCGCCTATACCATCACTGTCGAGGTCGGCTTGATCGGGGTTGTAAATCAGCGGACAGTTGTCTTGAGTGTTAGGAATGCCATCACCATCGATATCGTTGTCGCAAGCATCGCCTATACCATCGTTGTCGAGGTCTTGTTGGGTAGTGTTAGACACGGTAGGGCAATTATCGAATGCGTTGAGAATGCCATCACCATCTATATCATCGTCACAAGCATCACCTATGCCGTCGCCATCGCTATCTTTTTGGTCGGGATTGGCTACAAACGGACAGTTATCGACGCTGGACATTATACCATCACCATCGGTATCTTCATCTTCTTTTATAGTGATAGTACCCGCATTTACTGCTAAAAAGATATTCTCTTCAGCTTTGATCATAAAACGCCCCTGAGTAGTTTTTAGATTTGCAGGTATAGTTACTTCAGCTTTGCCATTATTAGGTAAGCCAGTAGCCAAAGTATGTGAGAAAGTAGCTCCGTTATCAGTAGAAAAGAGTATTTTCACTTTGTTTACCGATACGGGGGCTTTATCGGTATTGGCAACATCCCATTCAATCTTTACTTTCTGTCCTACAATCCAAGTGCTATTTTGGTTGTGAGAAGTTACTTTAAAAGGACCTGCATCGGCACTTACTACAACCTCAATGGTTTTATAAACAGTATTTCCCGTTTGATTACTTGCCAAAGGACGGTCGATTACCATAAACGTCCAATGAAGGGTGCGCCCTATGTTGAGTACCGTTTCCCAAGCATCTCCTTTTCTGGGGTTTTGCTGGGTGAGTGTACCTGCCACAATGCGCTCTAAGCGAGGTATATAACGATACGATTGTGCAGAGGGTTTCATAGAGCGGGCTGTAGCTCCCGAACGCATCGTAGGTGAAAAATTATAGTTGCCAGATTCAGTGTAATTATCACTTTCTTCCCACGTATACAATAGCGCATCGCCATCGGCATCGGTAGCAGTGCCTTCTAATAAATAGGCAGTGCTATACGGAATGGTATAACTTTTTAGATTAGGGATTTCAGGAGGTGTGTTACCTGTAGAATTTTCAGTAGCACAAGATTTCCTTTGCAGGTTATTTGTAATATCGTACACAGTGCGGTGGTGTAAATAAGGGTCGGCGTGTTGTTGCACGTCGTAATCGCGGCTAACACCTGCATAACTCATTATGGTAGTGCCGCTTCCTGGTTCCATTTGTGAGCCAGAGCCTAACTCTCTGCGGTATGAAAAAGTATGTCGTGCTCCCATTTGATGTCCTATTTCGTGAGCGACTACATCTATGGCAAAAGCACTGTTAAGGATTCCTCTTCTTCCAAATGGATAAGAGGAAAAAGCTTGTCCTTTTTCACCACTTTCACACACACAACCTATGCAACCTGCATTGCCACCATCATTACCATTGTGGAATAAGTGCCCTATATCATAGCTGGCACTACCTATTTTATCATTAAGTACTTGTTGTAATACATCAGATCTATATTCCCAATATTTGTATTCAATATCCTTAAAAGGGTCTGTATTTTTATTATCAAAAACGATGCTATCGTCTGAAACCAACTGAAAGGCTATGGAAAGCTGTTGTCCATACACTTCATTCACTTTGTTTAAGATATTGACAATCTGTGCAAAAGCGGCTGCTTTTCCATTGAAATATGTGGTGAATGAATAGGTACAAGCAATGGCAATTCTAAAAGTGCGATGCACATTAGCGCTTGAAAAAGTAGCGCGTTGTAATGCTTGGCTTTCTGCTACAAGTGCAGGTACATCCAAAGTTTTGCAGTCTACCAAAGGTTTTTCGGTATTTTCATATTTATAAACTCTGTAGTGAATGCCCTCTTTATCTTCGGTTTCTACAAAACTATAGTGCAGATTTTTTTGCATAATAGCGTCCAATCCATAATCATCGCTCCACGTAAAGCGGATATGCTGGGTTGCATCGTCTACCCCCTTTCCTACAAAGGTTTTAATAGAAGGAAATTTGCGTGCTACCGCTTCCGAGAGCACTTGAGTAGGGGTAATATAATATTTGATGAGCTTCCCCTCGGCATCAGGAATAGCAACGATAGCAGCACCTCTGCTTGTTTCGCTCGTTTGCAACGCACGCGCAAAGGCAGCTTTATCCAAAGTGAAATACTGAAAAGAAGGGTCGGTGGAATGAGTGTCGCGCTGGGTAGTGAAATTGGTTTTGCGCCAATAACTTTGTGCTGACACTCGTCCTACCCATAGAGAGCAAAATGATAAGAAGATTAAAAAATGTTTCATCTGGTTATGAGTTATTAACTGAGGTAATATTCAAAGGCTTTGTAAATTTCTTCAAAAGGAACAATACAGTCGATTTTTGGTTTGCCAATGGCTTCTAAAAGCACGAAATAAACATTGCCACCCACGTTTTTCTTATCAAAACGCATCAGCTGACAAATATCGGTAATTTCTTCATTAGAAAAAGATTGTTTGGGGAAATATTCGGCTAAAACAGCTTTGATATGATCGCATTCAGCTTGCGGGAAGCCCAATTCTTTTACTGAGAGATAGGTGGCAAGCACCATCCCAATAGCAATAGCTTCTCCGTGTAACAAGCGTTCTCTTTCTGGGTTTTGCAAGCAATACGATTCTATGGCGTGCCCTAAGGTATGACCATAGTTTAGCTTTTTCCGCAAACCTTTCTCGGTAGGGTCTTGGCGTACAACCTCATTTTTTATCACTACCGATTCACGAATGAGCACTCCCAAATACTCTGCAGGAAGTTCATTTAGCTGACACATTTGTTGCCAATATTCAGGCGAACTGATGAGACCGTGTTTGAACATTTCGGCCATTCCGCTGCGGAGTTCTTCGGCAGGGAGTGTTGCCAAAAAGCGAGTATCGACCACTACCCCTAACGGATTGTTGATCACTCCTATAAGGTTTTTTAAAGCACCTAAATCTACCCCAGTTTTACCACCTACCGAGGCATCGACCATTGCCAGCAAGCTCGTAGGTACATTGATAAAATCGATACCGCGCATAAAAGTAGAGGCGACAAAGCCCCCCAAATCGGTAACAACGCCCCCACCTATATTGATGAGCAACGACTTGCGGTCAGCCCCCAATTCAGAAAGGGCATACCACACTTGGGTACAAGTATCGATGTTTTTATTGGGTTCACCCGCTTCTATTTCTATGATTTCTAAGGGAATATCGGTAGCCAAATCGGGGAGGAATACCGGCAAACAGTGTTCGTTAGTATGGCTATCTACTAAAAGGAAGAGCTTAGAAGTACGGCGTTCAGCTATCAAATCATTGATAAAACGCGTTCCTTTTTCGTTGAAGTATATGCAGTAGTTCTGTGCTTCAATTGTAGTGTTTCCCATAAGTTTTTTATTTCTAATGGGCAAAGGTAAGAAATAATTACGAATTACGAGTTATGAACGACGAATTTTTTTCTGATGACTAATACTGTTCGTAAGCGGCTTTATGGTAGTGAGCAACCTCATCAGCTAAAGATTGAGGTGCGATAACCTTTACCGAATAGCTAAACGAACAGAGTTTCATCACCAAATCGTAGGGAGCTTTACCATTAGGAAAAGCAAGAGTGAGTTGCACGCGTAGTTCGTCCTCATTATCTATTAGAGTTACTTGAGAAGGATGTAGTTTTAGCGATTTGATATACTTACCTTGTTCATAATCAAAGGAAAGTACTACCTTTTGCAAGGGCTCACCTTCAGCAATGGCAACCCCATAGAAATGATCAAAAAACGACTCCATATCTATTTTTTTGCGTTTCACTTGGATGTCGGTTAGCTCTAAATTGCTGATACGGTCGAGAGCAAAAGCTTTGAGTTTGATAGGCTGTTTGTTATCAGTCGCAATGAGATACCAACGACCTTGATATTCTTTCACTGCATAAGGCAGTACCTGATATGCTTTAGTAGTTTCCCAGCCAAAGGAAGTATGAGTAAAGGTAATCAATACATTTTGAGAAATAGCTGTAAGGATAGGGTCAAGCATTTCCAAGCCTTTTTCAGGTTGTGCTTCTAAGAGGAGAGTGCCCGTATTTTTTGCCTTGCGGTGGGCATCAACTAACAACAGATGGTCTAATATGCTTTGTTTATTGGCAATGCTATCGGGGTTGATAGCCCATACTTTTTCCTTTGTATTAAGGGTGATGTCAATACCAAAAGCGATGTATATATCGTCGAAATCCCTGCGAATAGTGCGGTTACTGAAAGCATATTCATCGCCTTCATCAGCCAAATAATCGGCAATACTCTGAGCCGATAGCCCATTTTTATGAGTAGTAAGCAATCTAATGATATGCACCAAACGTGCTATTTGGATAGGTTTTGCCATAATAAGTGAAAAGTGTTAAGTAATTAAATTGCGTTTAAAATTGTTTTTTGTTGTTCTTTGAAATTATTTAGCAACCGCTCAATATTTTCTTTGCCCACAGGGTTTTGGCTATGTACTGCAAAATCAGGCAAAGGCAACTGACGGTCTAAGCAATAATCCACCAAATATTTAGCACAATCATAGCCCGAAAACTCTTCGCCCAAATCGTGGTCAAACGAGATAAAATCAGGCAATCCTTTGCACTTGAGGTAAGCTACAAAGTCAGTGTAAGAATACACGCGCTCAAAGCCTTCAGGAGTAGGGCGGAGGTCGTCTAAATAAAGATTCATTGTATTACTTTAAAAATAATGCTGCAAAGATACAATATTAAATGGACAAACTATGACCGATGATAAAAAAGACTGTCTGAAAAGTCTTTAGAAGCACGATTGCACCACACACTTTTGCAAACTTTAAGAGTTTACAAAAGTTAATTATAGTGATAGTCAAATACTTTCATTTAAATTGTAAGAAAGATTTGCAAAACGCCCTCACAAAACAAAACTTTTCAGACAGCCTCCTTTTCTTTTTTACTTACTCAAAGATTTTAAGCAACTCGTCTTTACAATCTTGTCCATCTTGTCTATTTTGGGTGATTTGACCATTGTACCACCATACATATTCTTTATCATCGTAAGTAAAATGTACATTCCAGCCCCAGAAGAAAGGAATTTTCTTACCATTCAGTTCTAATTGTTGCCCAGTAGAAATAATACCTTTAGCAACAGCTTGAGCTAATTTTTTATTTCGCTCATTGGTAACAATGTATTTAAACCTTTCGTTACGACAATTATAAGGGTACAGAATATAATTATTAGATTCCCAACGTAAGTAACATTCTTCACAAATAGCTACCAATAGCTCTGTTTGATACAAATTTGTATGAGTTTTTTTACGTAGCTTAAAATCATTATCATCTTCATCTCCTTTTTGTAAAGAAGAATCTTCTATGATAAATTGCTCTAACTTACTTTCATTGTCTAACAAAAGTAAGAAATATTTAACCCAACGATTATCAGTTTTTAAAATTCTTTTCCAAGTTTCTGTAGATGAATCAAAAACAAGTCTACTCCAGAACAAATACCAATTGTCAAACCTACTTACTAAAGCACGAATGAGTAGTGCATTTTCACGATATTTACCCTTAACTCCCTTCTCTTCAAACATTTCTTTGGCTACTTCGTAACGTTTTTTGAAGAGGGGTAAATCATTTTCAGTTTCAAGGAGTAAGAAACCTATATCTCCTTTAAACATAGGGTGGTCTTCAGCTTCCCAAATAGCATCTTTCCACTCAGGATTAGCTACAATACGTTCTGCTTTCTGCTTTTCTTGTGTAACTTGATAGGAAGCAAAGTTTGATTGGATAGCAGTTTTGCTGAGATACCAATAAATATCTTGTACTCCTTCCAAGAGTTCACTCATTAGTTTGATAGCATAAACAAAAGTTTGAGCACTATCAATAGTAGCATTCTCAACAATATTGCGTACTACTCTTATGAAATCTTCACTAATATTATTTTTGTCTTTCGCCTCCATAAAAAGTTCACTAAGAGCATAAAAGAAAATGCGTTGAGGGTAGGTAGCCCCTTTATAAAACTCTCCTGTTCCTTTGTTTTCGTCTTTAATAAATTCTTTAAAAAAGCCTCTTTTATTATTAGGATTGTAGTATTTCCATAGTTCTGTTTCTATTGAAATCTTTTCTACTGGGCTATAGAAGTCCAAATAAGACGTGAAACGCTCAAAATTGCTTTTTTCAAAGTCTTCAACTCTTACACTGAGGGGATTGTTGAATAGTTCTTGGATTCTTTTTTGCTGTGCCTCACTATTTTCTTTGAGCGCATAACCTATCATAGCCATACCTGCAAAAAAGTTGATTACCTCATAGTCGATAATATTCTCTTCTCCTCTGTATTCCCAAAAAAGGTCGGTATAGATAGTATCCATTTTGAAAGAAAAAGAGTCTTTTTCTTTAATGTTTTCCTCCCAACCATTATCAGCAACACGTTTTACCAAACTTGCTTTGAAGTTTTCAAAATTAGAAAGCTGCTTTCCACGCGCATTCATTTTGAGGTAAAGTTCATCAGTAAGATGATGCTCTTCCAAATCAAGCCAGTAAAAAGTAACAGCTCCTTCCTCAAGTGGTTGCCAATAACGTTCTTCACTTATCTTTTTGTCTTTCAACAGTTCGTGGATAGTGTCAAGGGTATTAAGCATACCTTTTACAGTGGGGTCGTGTTTCCACGCATCAAAGAACCAAGTACAATTGCATATTGCCTGTGACGGAATGCTTGAAGTGAAGTCTATCTGGGTGCTTTCATCACTTATTTTTTGGGTAAACTCATCAGCATATTGGCGCACGCGATAGCTAAGAGCAACATCTTTTAGCAATGAAGGTTTCTGTAAACGTTGCGCAAGGTACCAATGTAATAAATACAAAGTAGTGATACGTTGTTGTCCATCTAATAGATACACTTTATTTTTGTTTCTTTTGCCATATACAAAGTCTAACTCAATATTCTTTTGGGGATAATTCTCAACAGCAGCAATGAGAGACCCTAAAAAAGTCTTGCGTATTTCTTTTGAACGTTCATCAGAACGCCCTTGTGCATAATCGCGTTGTATGATAGGAATTTCAAAAGAAATAGCATCGCTATACTCACTTTTTAAAAAGTTTAGTAAGGTGTATTTTTTATTTTCCATTATTTACAAAGGTGTTAAAGGTTGTTATAATACTTTGGTGATAATTATCTTTGTCATCTTTTGTCCAAATAGAAAGGTCATTAGCTTTTGGAGTGTAATATTTTTGGAAGACGTTTTTAGTACAAAGAGGAATAAAAGTTCCTTTTTTGTCTTCTTCAATAATTCTCATACGTTTAAGAGGAAATATGATATTTTTGTATGATCTATTAGTTCCCGAATCCAACAAAGTGAGATTAGAAATCTCATTAATATTCTCATTGTCAAAACTTTTCTTTGAAAGTTCGCTTGTTACCTTTTCTACCAAAGAAGATAATTTTTCCTCTTCAATCTCTTTTAGAGATAGTATATCTTCAATCTCTTTTCTAAAGGTTTTGCTGATATATTCCTTATTTTCTCTCAGCCAAGCCTTTTGAACGTCTTTATTGTTGGTGTCAGTAGCAATAGCGTGAATATGCTCTATGTCCCAGTTCATTGTTTTAAACTTATTGAAAGGAAAACGATAGGCTTTTTCTTCTGATTGCAATATTGAAATGATATTGAAAAGCAATAAAGCTTTCCTTTCCTTGCCACTGTTGTAATACACATTCTCTAAATTGTTTCCAAAACTGCTAATTATTTTAGCAAATTCAGCTTTTAAAGCCTCTTTAAAAGCAGTTTTTAAATTGCTTTGTAGCTTTAAGTCAAAAATAGTATTAATATTATACCCCAAATGAATAAGAGCTCCAACAAGATGGTAATACTCAAAGTCTTTAAACCATTCTTTAAGCGTTAAGAAGTTATTTCTTACCTCATTCCACTGTGTTTCTACCCATTGCTTTTTATTTTCAGCATTTTTATAGGCATTGTAATAAACATTGAAAATAGGGTATTCACCTTGATAATTTTCTTGCTTTTTTACTACCTCTGATAAGCTAAAGATATAATCTATAGGGGTAACAGGAGGCGTATTAGCGGTTATAAAATACCAAAATTCATCTTCTTCTAATTCGTTTTCTATTTTATCCCATTGTTGTGCTACTACCCATTCTCTTTGAGTAGAAGTGTCTGTTAAGGCAATCAAGAAAAGTGCTTTGATAAGTTCTGCTTCTGTAAGTGGTATTTTGTTGCTATTAATACGAGTAAATAGCTCTATGCTATCCAACTCATTTTCTACTTCATACCAAATCACTTTACATTTCTCTAATAATTTTTTCACCCAAACCTCTTTCTCTTTTTCACTTTTCTTAGCAAACCAATCTTGTATAGTTCGATAAGCTTGAAAAAAGTGATAGTTGTCTACATTATCTTTTTCAGAATATGAAGCTACCCAATCATTCCACTCTCCAGAAATACCTAAAGTAGCTATCTTTGTTAGAAACTCAGCACTTTGCTCACGTGTTTGGTAGGTAATATCGAATAAATGTTGCCCTAAGTATTGCAAAATAAGGTAAATGGTGGTACAACGTTGCTGCCCATCAATAAGTTCTTTTTTAATCATTATCCGCTTTTATAACAATAGG
Organism: Capnocytophaga sp. oral taxon 326 str. F0382; assembly: GCF_000318295.1. Lineage (NCBI taxonomy): Bacteria > Pseudomonadati > Bacteroidota > Flavobacteriia > Flavobacteriales > Flavobacteriaceae > Capnocytophaga > Capnocytophaga sp. oral taxon 326. The sequence continues at coordinate 65,157 of NZ_KB291432.1, read as the reverse complement.
TTGCAGACAGTAAAACTCATTTTCTTTAGGTTCAAACTCATTGAGGTCGTCTAATAGTTGTCTTACCTCGGTAGCTGTCCATTTATAACCACGTTGGTAATCTTTCACTAAAAAGTGAAAACCTCGAAAGTTTTCAATGGATTTTAATTCTAATATTTTTGACATAAATTTAAATTTTTCTAATTCTCTAATAGCATTGCTAATGGTTTAGGTTTCTTAAGTTTTATAGCTAACTGATTTTTCAAAATCTCCCCCTCTTTAATCCTCTGTTCCAAGTATGCGAGGGGGAGATTATTTTAGCTAGAATTAGCTTGTGAAACTTAAGTTGAAAATTCTTTAGTTGCGTTTGCTCCAACTTCTACCTCCATTTTTAGAGACATAGAGTCCTTTCGAGGTAGTGGCTAAGAGCTCTGAACCATTAGCTGAAATGGACTGAAAATCTCCGCAAGAAGACCCTGTATAACGGCTACTCCAACTTCTACCTCCATTAATAGAGCCGTATACTCCTTTTGAAGTGATAGCGATAACCTCATTACCATAAGAAGTAAGGTCATAGAATGCTCCATTGCTAGAGCCTGAATAACGAGTGCTCCAGCTTCTGCCATCATTGGTAGAGCCTTCAATTTTGTTACTGTTGGTGGGACAAATTCTCAATAATTCGCTCCCTAAGTTAATTAAATTTGCCATATTGTTGAAAATTAATTGGTTTATTCTCTTTTTTAATGTACCAAGCGCAGGCTTCCTATTACTTCGTCTGGAGCCCGACCAAAGGCTAACACAAAAGCAAAAAGGAATACCTGCGCTTATTAAGGCAGGCATCTCGGCACTTGCTTTCCTTGTGTTATTGAAATGTTTGGTCGTATTCCAGAACAGGAAAATCAAAGCGAAACGCTATATCGTTATGTTTTTATACTTTTATCGTATATTTATTTATCTTTTTAATCGCGACAAATGTACAAACTTTTTTGGATATGTATTCCTTTTTGTGTGAAAAAGTTTTACTTTTCTTTTTCTGCCGGCAAAAATACACTCCTAACCGGTCAAACTGCGACCAGCTAATTAGAAAAATTGCTAATTTGCTAATTTCTCAATTATTAGTACCTTTGCCCAATTAAAGGAACAAACTTTATGGAATTTACTTATACTTTATCCGAAATAGATACTATTGCCGAAAAAATTCTTCCTTATTTGCAATCCAAAGTGGTGATTTTCAAAGGAGGAATGGGCTTTGGTAAAACCACCCTTATCAAGGCTTTGGTACGAGCTTTAGGCAGTACCGATAATGTGAGTAGCCCTACTTTTAGTTTGGTGAACCCTTATGAAGGCACTAATGATAAGATTTACCACTTCGATTTCTATCGTATCAAAAATGAGGAAGAAGCCTTTGATATAGGCTTTGAAGAATACCTCTATTCGGGCGATTGGTGTTTTATTGAATGGGCAGAAAGAGTTGAAAAATACTTGCCAGAGACTTATACCATAGTCGAATTGATACAGATAGACAAAAATCATAGAAAATTAAAAATTAGCGAATTAGCAAATTGATATTATGATTAAACATACTCTCAATTTTAAACGTCCTTCGGGGACATCAAGAGGGGTGCTTACCTCCAAAGAAACCTTTTTTTTGGTAATAGAACAAGAGGGCAAAAAAGGCATAGGAGAATGCAATCTCTTTCGTGGACTTAGTGCTGATGATGTACCTGATTATGAAGCTAAACTGCAATGGGTAGAACAACATCTGCATTTGGGTGAAGAGGCATTGCTCAAAGAACTCGTTGCCTTTCCTTCTATACAATTCGGTGTGGAACAGGCTTTTAGATCGGTAGCAGCATCGCAGTGGTACGAACTTTTTTCTTCCGCTTTTACAACGGGAAAAGACGCAATTCCTATCAACGGACTTATCTGGATGGGCTCTCCCGATTTTATGAAAGCACAGATAAAAGAAAAACTCGCTCAGGGATTTCGTTGCATCAAAATGAAGATAGGCGCCATCGATTTTGAAGAGGAATATCGTATTTTAAAAGCCTTGCGCAATGAGTTTTCAGCAAGTGATATAGAGATAAGGGTGGATGCTAATGGTGCATTTCAAGCAACTGAAGCACTGGTGTATTTAGAACGATTAGCTGCCCTGCAATTGCACTCTATTGAGCAGCCTATACGCGCAGGACAGTGGGAAGTTATGGCTGAACTATGTGAACAAACACCCCTTCCTATCGCCCTCGATGAGGAATTAATAGGGGTATTTACTTCTGAAGAAAAACAACGACTTCTAAGAGAGATACAACCGCAGTATATCATTTTAAAACCTTCGCTCATAGGAGGTTATCGAGGTTCTGAAGAGTGGATAACGCTTGCCGAAACATTGGGTATCGGTTGGTGGGTAACCTCAGCTTTGGAGAGCAATATAGGGCTCAATGCCATCGCGCAGTGGACGTACACACTTCGCAGTCCAATGCCTCAAGGGTTAGGTACAGGAGCATTGTATACTAATAACTTACCTTTTCCGCTTTATGTGGAAAACGGACATTTGGGCTTTAATCCTTGTGAGCGCGTAACATTTCCCTTTTCATAGGCGGTCCTGGTAATCGTTCCACCGTAAAGCCACAAGCCTGCATCGCACGGCGTACACTACCTTTGGCAGCATAAGTTACCAAATAGCCTCCTTGTTTGAGGGAAGTGTACATTTGTTGGAAAATAGCTTCTTGCCACAATTCTGGTTGTACTTGCGCCCCAAAAGCATCGAAATAAATAAGGTCAAAACTATCGACATCGTTAATAGTTTCAAAACGTTGTAGTCGTTTTTTGAAGCTGAAAGTAGGAGATAGAGCAACAGTTTCATCCCACGGGCAGCAGTGCATCTGTTTAAAAATAGGGGATAGGGTAGGGGAGAGCACTTCCGAAAAATTCATTTGTGAGGCTTCCTCCCACGAAATAGGATAGGCTTCAACTGTTTCGTAACGAATGTTCAGTTGTAAGGCATTGTGTTCCTTGTAAGTAACCAAAGCATTGAGCCCTGTGCCAAAGCCAATTTCTAAGATAGAGATGCTCTGGTGGTCAAATAGTTGCAGTCCGTTTTTGATAAACACGTGCTGCGTTTCTTGAAGTGCGCCGTGTACTGAGTGATAGGTCTCATCTAATTGCGGAATATAGAGGCTGGTAGAGCCATCGGAGGTTTTTATAAGTTCGTGAGTCATTGTTTAGCTAACAAGTGAAAATTGTAATATATTACATCTTTAGGTATATATTTTGCATAGTCTCAGCATCTAATTTTTTAATTTTTATAGTACTTTTCTTTTTATTATTACCATTATGGCAGTCGATTTGATAGGTTTTATCAGGTAAGGGAGTGATTTTTGTGCCGTAAAGCTTTCCGTCTTCATTGATTAAGAACCCTATAACTTGCTCATTTTTTAAAAGCTTTGTAAATTCTTCTTCACTTTTATTGAGTAGATAAGATAAAAAATTAAGACGTTCTTTAGAAGAGATAGCTTCTGTTTCAAAAGCATTGTTGAGTCCTTTTATTAAATCACTAAAAGCTTCAGTAATAGAGTGTTTATACGTTATAGGTAAAAGAGTGTACAAGGAGGTAATGAAAATATCAGAAGCTATTGTTTCTTCATTGTCATATCTTTTCATTAAAAAATAGTATTCTTTAAGTTGTTGCTTGTCGTCTAAATAGTAGTATATACTTGCGTTAGGCGTTCCTTTTTCTACAGAGATACTATGCTTTCTCGTATGAAAAGTACGTCCTCCTGAGAGCAAATCACCTACTAATTCATCGTCTTTTTTATAGATTTTTAGGTTCATCAAATCTTCCTTATCCTCATAAGCTACTGTAATAAAATCCTTTTCTAAACTAAACAACCAAGCGTTGATTATATCGTGATACATTACAAACAAACACTTATGCGGACTGCCATTTTTGTAATTAGTGATTGTTAGATAAGTAACTTTGTCAATTTTTCTTTCTTTAAATACAGTGCCATCGGTTACAGCCTGCCCGTTTTCTACTTTTGCTATCTCATCTAACTTGATGGGATAGTTATTATTTTCTTTTCCAAGAGGAGCAAAGCAGTATTCTTTTATTTTTTTACCCTTTTCGTACTCATCTACTCGAAAGTTTAAAGGCATTTTACCTTTTTGAATAAAAAAACCTTCATAAGGTTGTCCTTTTTGATAAGTTCCCGTATATGAAGATTGCGGTTTTTTAAGAATAATAAAAACGTTGCTATGTGTAGTTAGTTTTTCACCCTTGGCGTTAAGGCGGTATAGTTCATAAAAATTTTGAGGGTACTCCCATCCTCCTACAATAGAATCACGTTCCTGCGCTGAGGTATATCCTATGAAAAAAGAGATAATAAGTATACTATAAATTGTTTTCATTTGTTTAAAAAGTGTTATTTGTTAAATATAATTGTTTCATAGTTAGTGTATTGAAGAACACACAATAAAGATTTTTGTCTTTTAAACGACAAAGTTAAAAAATATTTTGTACCTTTGACGAAAATTTAAGAATTAAAAACTAAAAAATGACAACACTTACTAATAACTACAATAATGATGTTTTGACCGTAGACTACGTAGATGAAAATGAACTTCCAGAAGCTCTATTACAATCTATTGATAGAGGGCTAAAAGACCTTGAGAATGGAAGAAAGAAAAGCAATGAAGAGGTACAAAGAAGGGCTAGAATGCTTATTGAAAGATAGAAGACACAATTTTTCAATATTCTATAGAATTCTTGAAGAACAAAATGAAATAGAAATTATAGCTTTTTGGGATAATAGAAATGATCCTGAAAAACTACAATTCTAATAAATAAGAACTAAAAACTAAAACAATATGAATTTAAAAATTGAAAAAGTAAAAGAAAGTCGTATCAACCAAATAGACTTTTCAAAACTGAGTTTTGGTAAAACTTTTGCTGACCACATGTTTATCTGTGAATACAAAGATGGACAGTGGCAAAACCCAACCATCAAACCTTATGCTCCTATTACCCTTGAGCCTTCAGCAAGCGTATTCCACTACGGGCAAGCTGTTTTCGAGGGAATGAAAGCTTATAAAGATGACAACGGACACGTTTTTCTCTTCCGTCCGCAAGAAAATTACAAACGTATCAATAAATCCTGCTCACGATTGGCAATGCCTGAGTTCCCTGAAGAATGGTTTGATAAGGCTCTTCGCACTCTTGTAGATATCGATAGTGAGTGGATAAAACCAGGATTTGGCAATGCCCTCTATTTGCGCCCATTTATGATTGCTACTACTGCTGGCGTACAAGCTGCCCCAGCTAAAAACTACCTCTTTATGATTATTACCGCCCCTGTACAGGCTTATTACAAAGGCGATGTGAAAGTAAAAATAGCCGACTATTACAGCCGTGCTGCTAATGGTGGTTTTGGTTTTGCTAAAGCTGCAGGTAACTACGCAGGTCAGTTTTTCCCTACCCAAGAAGCTGCCAATGAAGGTTACCAACAAGTGATGTGGACAGACGATGCTACGCACCAATTCTTAGAAGAAGCAGGTACAATGAACCTATGGTTCCGTTTTGGTGATACCCTTGTTACTTGCCCTACCAGTGAGCGTATTCTCGATGGGGTAACTCGTAAAAGTATCATTGCAGTAGCCGAAAAATTAGGTATCAAAACAGAAGTTCGCCCAGTGAAAGTAACCGAACTTATCGAAGCGGCTGAAAAAGGTGAATTGAAAGAAGCATTTGGTTGTGGAACGGCAGCAGTGATTAGCCCTATATCTGGATTTGGCTATAAAGGCAAGGATTACAGTGTAAATCGTCCTGCTGAATTATATACCGATAAAATCAAACAAGCTATACTTAACATTCAGTATAACAAGGCTGAAGACCCATTTGGATGGAGAGTACAAGTGAAGTAAGAAAAAAATAATTGAAAAAAAGTTGTTTAAAAATTTGCAGGTTTCAAAAAAGGTTGTACCTTTGCACCCGTAAAACAAAAACAACAATGGCCTCGTGGCGCAACTGAATAGCGCATCTGATTACGGCTCAGAAGGTTACAGGTTTGAATCCTGTCGAGGTCACAAAATAGGACATAGATCCTGCGGTGGGGGACGCTTCTATTGATAAGCTATAAAGCCCGCACCTCCAGCACCTCAAGGCTAATATTTATTAATTAGTTTTGAGGTGTCTTTTTTATAAAGTCTTGAATTCTCTTAATTTTGTATACTTTTACTTGATTGTCAGGAAAAATAACAACTAAAGTTTTTATTCTTCTATAAAATGCATCACTGCACTTTGTCAAAGTCCTTGGACTTTGACAAAGTGTATGAATCTGATAATCAATCACTTTTAGAGTATATTGTGTACGGGCGTTTTGCAAACGCCTCCCTAAAAATAAACTTATTTATTAGCAATCTATTTTTGTTTAACTATAAATTGAAAGCAGTCAGGATTTTTATTTCCGTCCTCAATACCTTCTACATTTGTAATATACTAAAAAATCAGCAAATCGGCAAATTGTTATCAACACCTTATTAACAATGGCTGTGAGTAAATAATTACGGCAAGTATCATTCTTTTTTGTACTTTTGCGCTATGAATGAATCTGAAAATATAATAGTTCCTGAAATTACACCTCAATATCAGCGTTTTACTCAGCAACAGACGAGTATTGAACGCGGTAAACTCCCCCCGCAAAACCTCAATGCCGAAGAAGTAGTGCTTGGCGCTATGCTCATTGATAAACGCGGTGTTGACAACGCTATCGATATGCTTAGCCCCGATGTGTTCTACAAAAAACAACATCAATTAATTTATCAAGCTATCTTTGAACTTTTCAACCAATCGTTACCTATCGACCTTATCACAGTTTCTGAACAATTGCGCAAAGATGGCAACTTAGAAGCTGCAGGAGGAGAATTCTATCTTATCAACCTCACTCAGCGCGTATCGTCGTCTGCCAATGTGGAGTTCCACGCTCAATTGATTTTGCAGACGTTTATCAAACGCCGCTTGATAGAACTTTCGTCTGAAATTATAGAAGATGCTTACGACGAAACTACCGATACTTTTGAGTTGCTTGACCAAGCGGAACAAAAACTCTATGAGGTTACCCAAAACAACCTAAAACGCTCTACTGAAACAGCAGGTGATTTGGTGTATAAAGCGGTAAAGAAAATCGAAGAATTGTCTAATAAAACCGATGGATTTAGTGGAGTGCCATCAGGGTTTACAAAATTAGATGAACTCACTTCGGGGTGGCAAGCGAGTGACCTTATTATTGTGGCAGCGCGCCCTGGTATGGGGAAAACAGCACTCACGCTCTCTATGGCACGCAATATCGCTGTAGGGCAAAAAATACCGGTGGCTTTCTTCTCTTTAGAAATGTCGTCAGTACAGCTTATTACCCGTTTAATCTCTTCAGAAACAGGACTTTCCTCCGAAAAACTTCGTACCGGTAAATTGGAAGCCTACGAATGGGATGTGCTCAACAACCGCGTGAAAGACCTCGAAAAAGCCCCTTTATATATAGACGATACCCCTTCTATTTCTATTTTCGACCTTCGAGCCAAAGCACGCCGACTTTCCTCACAGTATGGCATTCAGCTAATTGTAATTGATTATTTACAGCTGATGACTGCCGGAGGTAACAAAGGAGCTGGTAACCGCGAGCAGGAAATTTCTACCATTTCGCGTAACCTCAAGGCTCTTGCCAAAGAGCTCAACATACCAGTAATTGCGCTTTCACAATTGTCGCGTAACGTAGAGGCACGCCCTGGTCACAAACGCCCTCAACTATCCGATTTGCGTGAATCAGGGGCGATTGAGCAAGATGCTGATATTGTATCGTTTATCTATCGTCCTGAGTATTACAAAATAATGGAATGGGACGACGAAGCTCAAACTCCTACTGCTGGACAAGCCGAATTTATCGTAGCAAAACACCGTAATGGTGGGTTAGATAATATACGTTTGAAGTTTGAAGGTCATTTAGGTAGATTTGCAAATTTAGATGAATATAGCAGTGGAGGTTTCTTATCAACAGTACCTCAAGAGTTTACTTCTAAAATGAACGAAAATGTAGCTTTTGATGCCGTGCCAATGGCGAACCCTGCTCAGGCTTTTGGAGCTCTTTCCACCACCTCAACCGACGACGATATACCTTACTAAAAATACTCTTGGAGTGTGTGAATATCCAAGAACCCTTTTTTGCCATTCTTCTCTATTGCATAAAATGATGTCGAGAGAGGAATGGCTTTGTCGTATTGGGCTGAGGTTTGCGGGTAGAATCCTATCTTGCCGTCCTTGTATAAATAGATAACATCGTTTTCTTTCTGCTCAATTTTATCGAATACAAAAGGTAATAACTGTTTGCCTTTCACATATTTTATAACAGTAGGGAGCATCCCAAGTATAAAGATGGAAGCTCCATCTTTGTCTTTAAAAAAGAAATTGTTGTAGAGATTTTGTATTTCTTCATCTGTATAGTTTGTAGCTTTTGAATAATCGTAGTAAAAAAGACCTACTTTTCCCTTGCGTTTTACACTGACTAAGTGCGGGAATAAACGTGTTCTTTGCTCTTCTTTTTTATCCCAACTTAAGTAGCTTCTCTCGTAATAGTCTCTTGCATTTATAAAAGCGATTTCCTCTTCAGCATTGCGGTCTATGAGGCGGTATCTCTCGTCAGCTACTTCACTGTCACTTATCAGAGGAGTATCTTTAAAATCTATATAATGAGTAATGTTTTTCTCAATCGTATCTTTATTGAGGCGATACACTTCCTCGCGAAAACTGAGCCCACAATAACCTCTATAAGCTTTTGGTAATTTTGCAACTTTCTGTCCATCCATATCGTATAGTTCTACTCCTTTTTCAGTAAGAGCTTCTATACCTATGTTGTACAAATAAGCTACTTTTACCCCTTTGAATTTGATAGGTTGATGCTGGTAATTATAAAACTCTAAAGAATTTTTATTCTTGCCAATGACTCCGTATTCATTGTAGTAAATGGTGTCATAGGATTTAGGTAACACTTTGTGGTTAAAGCGATTTACCAACTCATATTGTTTTCCTTGGGGTCGAAGTGTTAAAAACTCATTTACATTCCAATAGTTTATCCATTTGGTATAACGCATCTCTATAGGAGGCAGTTCTTCCATTTTGCTAATATTTCTTTGCCAACTATAGCGATCTAATGTTGCGATTGTCTTTTTTTCTTTCGGAGGAAAATAAATTTTTGAAATATAAGGGGTGTTATCTCCGCCTTTTAAGTCAGAGAGTAAGAAAAAGTATCTTCCTTTACCTACATCTAAAATGAAATAAGCATAATATTGGAATTCGTAAGATTCCCATCGTGGTAGTGTGTCTTTAACAATATGAGACCACCCCTTCTCGTCTTCAATGATAAGTCTCTCACCCTTATATGCTTTGGTCTCAAATTCTAATTTTCTTTCGCTGGCTACCGAAGTATTGAGCAAACTAAAGCAATGTGTCTTCTGTTTTTTTAACATCACAGTAGGGTCACCAAAGTTTTTGCCAATCATTTCATCAAGTATAGTAGGGCGCACATCTTTCATTTCAATAAAAGCGTCTTTTCGCAACTGTAAATCATTGTAGCTAAGTTCTTTGTTATCCATTGTCCAAAAAGGTGTATAGGCGTAGAAAGTACTATCGGGCAAGGGTTTCCTGCGGAAGTTTAGCAACATCGCTACATAGTTACCGTTCTTCTTTTGGTGATAAAAATGATATTCTTTATCGATAACTGCTATGAGCGAAACATCTTTAGAAGGAAGAATAAATTGCGCTTGTAAGGGCAATATCCCACACAAAACGCATAAAATTAGTGCTTTCATCATATTGAAATTAAAAAAAGTAGTATCTTTGCGGAGTCAAACAGACTTCATTATGATCAAATCATATTTATCCAAAATATTTGCCTCTATCGTTAAAAAAAAGATAGACCGTTGGGCTAAGGCTCCAATAGACACACAACAAAAAGTATTCCAGTCACTTATAGAACAAGCTAAAAATACGGCTTTTGGGCGCGACCACCATTTTGAGGAAATTAAAACCTATCAAGATTTTGTGGCTCGCGTACCTATACGAGATTATGAAGCCTTACGCCCTTATATCGATAGGGTAGTGGAGGGTGAAAAAAATGTACTTTGGAAAGGTAAACCGCTCTATTTTGCCAAGACTTCGGGTACTACCAGCGGGGCGAAGTATATCCCTATTACCAAAGACTCGATGCCCTTCCATATTCAGGCAGCACGCGATGCCATTCTCTGCTATATACACGAAACTAAAAAAGCTGATTTTGTGGAAGGAAAGATGATTTTCTTGCAAGGAAGTCCTATTTTAGGCGAAAAACACGGTATCAAAACAGGGCGACTTTCGGGGATAGTAGCGCACTATGTGCCTGCTTATTTGCAGCGCAATCGTATGCCGTCATACAAAACCAACTGTATAGAAGATTGGGAAACCAAAGTAGAAGCCATTGTTACCGAAACTTTTTCTAAAAATATGACCCTTATCAGCGGGATACCTTCGTGGGTGCTGATGTACTTCGAGCGATTGTACACGCGCTCTGGCATTAAAGTAGGAAAACTGTTTCCTAATTTCAACTTGTTTATTTATGGGGGGGTGAACTACGAGCCTTATCGCCAACAGTTTGAGCATCTTATTGGTCGTAAAGTGGATAGCATAGAACTCTATCCTGCCAGCGAGGGATTCTTTGCCTATCAAGATAGTCAAACGGAAAAAGGAATGCTCTTATTGCTCAATTCGGGTATTTTTTACGAGTTCGTAGAAGCCGATACTTTCTTTAGCGATGCCCCCAAACGAGTGGCTTTACAGGACGTACAATTGGGAGTAAACTATGCGCTCATTATATCTACCAATGCCGGACTTTGGGGCTATAATATAGGCGACACCGTGCAATTTACCTCGTTGGCGCCTTACCGCATAGTAGTTACGGGGCGCATCAAGCATTTTATTTCGGCTTTTGGCGAACACGTGATTGGCAAAGAAGTGGAAGAGGCAATGCGTGAGGGCTTAGAGGCTACGGGAGCACGTATCACAGAGTTTACGGTTGCCCCTCAAGTGAATCCGGCAGGAGGTGAATTGCCTTATCACGAATGGTTTGTAGAATTTGAGCAAAAACCTACTGATATGAAACGCTTTGCCCAAGTGATAGACGAGGCATTGCAAAAACAGAATATGTACTACTACGACCTTATACAAGGAAAAGTACTCCAACCGCTTAAAATAACCGAAGTACCTGAAGGCGGTTTTGCCTCTTATATGAAGTCGCAAGGCAAACTCGGCGGACAGAATAAAATACAACGATTAGCAAACGATAGAAGCGTGGTGGAGCGATTAGTTGTTAGTAGTCCGGTTAGGCATTAGAGGCTAATGGCTGTAACGATATGAGCTATGGAAGCAATTTATAAGACTGCAAATATAAGAAGTATTTTTTTCATAGCCGTTATTACTACTTAATCTGCCAATCTAAAATTGATAGGGCATCGAAAACGCACCGCTATTGGCTTACCACGTTGGAGAGCGGGAATGAAACAAGGTAAACTTTCAATTAGGAATTTAGCTTCTGATTTGAGGTCTTTATCAGTGCCAATAACTTCAAGTACTTTTACGGTACCATTTTTCCTGATAGCAAACTCTACTACCACCTTCTCTTGTATTCCTTTCCTTAAAGCTCTTTTAGGATAGCGAAGATGAGTGATAATATGTTCGTTGAGATGTTGCTTGAAACAATGTTCTTGTTCATTTTTATCTACATCCTTACAAGCTTCAAACATAGGTTTTTGCTCTATAATAGCAAAAGGAATGTCGTATATACCTTCATCTTCATCTTCTTGTGTATAGCTATTGGTTGTGATAGAATTAGAGCTTTTACAAGCTATTATCAGTACAGCCATTACAAATAAAAGTGCAATTTTTTTCATAAATATAAATTTAAAGAAGCAAAAATAAGAATAATTGGCTAATTAGCCAATTATCAAATTAGTTAATTCTATTGCCGATGTGTTTCTTGTAGCTGTCTTTTATTATTGAATGATAAAATTAATAGGGTAAGCAAAAGTTGCTGTTATGGGCTTTCCTTTTACTTTTCCTACAGTAAAATGGGGTAATGCTTCAATAATGCGTTTGGCTTCGCGCTTCAAACTTTCATCTTTACCTCGTGTAGCGAGCACTGTTACAGAGCCATTAGTATTGATGCAGAATTGTACAATAACTCTTCCTTGTGTCATTTCACAAGCAGTCCCTTGAGGTATAATCTTACGTATATACGTATTTACGTGTTTGTCTAACTGCTTTTTAAAGCACTCCAATTGTTGTACCTCTGGAATATCTTCACACTCCTTAAATCGCGGTTTTTCCTCTACCCAATGATAAGGAATCGTGTCATTTTCTTCTATTTCAGTAGGAGCACTATAATAAGTATTATCATTGTATTTAGGTAAAGTACACGTTTGTATATCTACCTTCAATATTGGTAGTGGAGTAGCCTTGTTCTTTTTCTTTTGTCCATAACTATTACCTATTCCCATCAGTAAAAGTACTAAAAATATAAAGATACTATTTCGCATAATATAAAAAATCGTTAGTGTTGAACTATAAACTTCACAGGGTAACTAAAAATTACCGCTACGGTTTTTCCGTTTTGTTTACCAGCAGTAAGACAAGGTAAACTTTCGATAATGCGTTTGGCTTCATCTTCAAATACTTTAGGTAATCCAAAACTATTTACTCTCAACACTTTTGAAAAACCATCAGTACCTATACAAAAACTTACAAGTACTCTACCTTGCCCACAAAATTCTATAGGGTAGCGCAAGTGTGTTGCGATATGTTTGTCAAGCTGTTGTTTAAAACAAATAGTTTGTTCATTGTTAGTTAAGTTTTCACATTCTTTAAATATTGGCTTTTTTTCTACTATTCCATAAGGAATCGTATCAAGATTTGAAATATCTGAAGCTATTGGTTCTCCACAACGTACTTGTGAGTAACTTGTTAAAGTTACAAAGAAGAATATCATAAAGGTAATAATTACTTTCATTAGTATCTTAACTTTTAAAATAATTCAAATCGTATAGGCCATAACATTTTTACTACTACAGGTTTCCCATTCTGTTTGGCAGGAATAAAAGGCGGAAGACTTTCAATAATAGATTGTGTGACAGCTTCCCAATCTTTATCTGTACTTTTCATTTGAAGTACTTTGGTAGTACCATCGGGATTGATACAGAAACTCACATTCACTCTTCCCTGAATAAAACCACAAGTGCCTTGAGAAGTAATACTTTTGATATATTCCCTTACAATTTTATCCATCTGTTCTTTGAAACATTGGATTTCTTGAGTTTTAGCTACCTCTTTACATTCTACGAATCTCGGTTTTTCCTCTACATTAGCATAGAAAAGGGTATCAGTTTGCGAATAGGTGTTGTAGTAAGTGATTGCAAACAATAGTATTAGTAATAACTTTTTCATTTTATTGTTCAATTTTAAAATTGACAATATGCGAAAAAGTTACAGCAACGGGCTTGCCTAAATGTTTGCCAGGGATAAAAGGTGGTAGAGTTTTGATAACGCGTTCCGTTTCCTTTTCTAATAGTTTATCAATTCCTCGTACTTCTAAAACAGTAACACTGCCATCGGTATTGATACGGAATTTTAATTTCACCTTCCCACTGATACCCATCTCAAGTGCTGCCATAGGATACTTGTAGTATTTGAAAATGTGTTTGTCTAATTGCTCTTTAAAACAACCGAATTGCTTTTCTTTCAAACTATCCTTGCACTGTTCGAACATTGGTTTTTCTTGCACAAATGTATAAGGTAAAGTAAAAGGGTCTTCTTGACTATAAACAGTATAACCTAATAGTAAAAACAATAGTAATAGAAATCTTGTCATAGTAATTGTTAATTTTTGTATGTTAGCTTAAAATTGATAGGATAACTAAAGGTTACAGGAACAGGTTTTCCGCCTTGTTTGCCAGGAATAAAAGTAGGTAGTTTTTCAATAATCTCTTTGGCAACAGTTTCTAAAAGTTTATCAGTTCCACGAACGCCAATAACGGTTACAGAACCATTAGTGTTAATTTGAAAGTTTATATTTATTCTGCCTTCGATTCCTTTGTCAATCGCTTCTTTAGGATAATAGAAATACCTAATCACGTGTTTGTTGAGCTGTTCTTTAAAACACTCTGCTTCTTTTTCTTTTGAAACATCTTCACAAGCCATAAATTTAGGTTTCTCTTCTACTACGTAAAAAGGAATAGGGAATTCTTCTTCTTGCACCCCTTTGGCGTTAAAATCGCAACTTACTATTTGTGCATAGCTATAGCCTGCAAAAAGAAAAGTAAATAGTATAAGTATTTTTGTTTTCATTAGGTTTAAAATTGTTTATAAAAATAGTCGTTAGTAATTGGGTGTTAAGGATAACAACACAATACTAACGACTAAGGTTTAAAAATTAATGACTTAATTTGAAATTGATAGGGTAAGCAAAGGTTACAGCAGTAGGTTTGTTGCGTTGTTTGCCTGGAATTAGCTTTGGAATTGTACTGATGATGCGTTTTGCTTCGTCCTCTAATATTCTATCGGTGCCACGCACACCCAAAATGCTGATAGTGCCATCGGTATTGATGCGGAAACTTACATTCACACGTCCTTCAATGCCCATATCAAGAGCAGCTTGTGGATATCTGAAGTTGTTTTTCACGTGTTTGTCTAAGTGTTCTTTAAAACAACTCATTTGCTCACTTCTAGGCACATTTTTACATTCTTGGAAAAGAGGTTTGTCTTCAATTACTGCAAAAGGTACTACTATTTCTGGATTTTCATCTTCTACCACTGGGATACTTTCAGGTAGCGCAGGGGGAGTAGGATCACTAGGGTCAGTACTCCCGATAGGCACTTCATCCACAGGATCGGTACCGTGAACTACTTCTATTTCCTGAACAAGCTGTGGTGGAGGGGCTTGTTGAGGCATTTCGGGGGTAGGCAATTCGATGATAGGGTCTGGTTCTTCACAAACTACTATTTTATCATCTATATAATAATTCGGGTTGCCTTCATTATAAGTTTTTGCCTCAAATCCCCATAAGGTAAACCCAGAGATAGCGGCAAAACCAATTGCAAAGAACAACCCACTTTGTTTAGCCAAATCGGCTTTAGGGTTCTTTTTGAGTTGCATAATGATTTTTCTTTAAAAGGTTATTAAAATACTATCAACAAAGGTTTAAAAAGCTTTCTAACTGTTTGTTATAAGCTATAAATCAACAAGTGTGCCAAAATTTAAAAGGGTGAAAATTTACTCACTACAATAGATAAAAGTTGATAGGATAAGTTATCGCTACTTCTGTTGGTTTCCCATCTTTATCTTTGGCAGGAATAAGTGTAGGAAGGCTCTCGATGATACGTTTAGCTTCGTTTTCTAAGAGTTTATGAGGTGCTTTAACACTTATTGTTGTGATAGTCCCATCGGTATTGATACAAAAGGTAATATCAACTCTACCTACTATCTTTTTCTTTATGGCTTTTTCAGGATATTTAAAAGTATCTCTTACGTGTTTGTCTAAGCGTTCTTTAAAACAAACAAATCTTTTGTTTTCAGGGATATTTATGTTTTCACATTCTTTAAATTGGGGAGGTATTAGTTCTTCTAAAGTTTTTTCTTTTTTATCCTCTGTTTGTGCATAGCTAAAACCTACAAAAAGTAGTGT
>NZ_KB291432.1:30276-49408 GCF_000318295.1 Capnocytophaga sp. oral taxon 326 str. F0382 | reverse complement strand
TGTGCATAGCTAAAACCTACAAAAAGTAGTGTTAGGAGTATAAGTATATATTTTTTCATTTTTTGGAGAATATTAAAGATTATTATCTAATGATTTGATAACTATAATTTAAAAAAAATAGGATAAGCAATAGTTACAGCTATAGGTTTCCCGTTTTGTTTGGCAGGAATAAGTTTAGGCATACTTTCGATAATACGTTTAGCCTCTTGTTCTAAAACTTTATCAACACCTCTTAGTCCTATAACTTCTGTGTTGCCATCTTTTTTGATGCGAAAAGATACATTTACTTTTCCTTCTATCCCAACCTCTTTAGCTTCAGTAGGATATTTTAGCGTGTTTTCTATATGTTTGTTGAGTACTTCTTGAAAACATTTGAAAGTTTCATCTTCAGGAACATCTTTACATTCCTGAAATCTTGGTTTTTGTTCTACTTTAGAGTAGGGTATATCAGTTTCTTCTTCTTTGTTTTGTGCGTAGCTAAAACCTACAAAAAGTAGTGTTAAGAGTATAAGTATATATTTTTTCATTTTTTCAAAAATTTTAAAAGTTATTACCTAATGTGTAATTAATAGGGTAAGCAAACATTATGGGGGTAGGAGTTCCGTTTTCTTCAGCAGGAATTAATTGCGGAAGTTTTTCGATAAGACGCCTTGCGTTTTCCTCGAAGATTTTATCGGTTGCGCTAACATTTATGATTTCAACTTTCCCTTGGGCATTGATGCAAAAAGAAACAATGGCTTTTCCTTGTAGTCCTTTTTCTTTAGCTTTTTTAGGGTAGATGAAATGTCTATTTATAAATTTGTTTAATTGTGTTTTAAAGCACAACGCTGCCTCCTCTTCAGTTACATCTTTGCATTTGTCGAATTTAGGGTAATGGCTGATAAGGTTGCCGTTAGGATCTTTTAGTTGAGCATAGCTAATAATAGTGAAGAACGTAGCTAAAAGTGTAAAGATTAGATTTTTCATAATAAAATGAATGGTAATAGGGTTTGATAAAAAAAGGTTGTGTAATTAAAAAAGTCAGTAGTAAGGAGTCCTCACTACTGACTTTATATTTTGTTAATTTAATTAGTTAGAAAGAGTAAAGTTGATAGGGTAAGCGAACGTTACAGGGGTAGGTTTACCGCGTTGTTTACCAGGAATCAATTTAGGAATAGACTTGATAATGCGTTTAGCTTCTTCTTCAAGTAATTTGTCGGTACCACGAACACCAAGGATAGATACAGTACCATCAGTATTGATACGGAAACTCACATTCACACGTCCTTGGATACCCATTTCAAGAGCAGCAGGTGGATATTTGAAAGTGTTTTTCACGTGTTTGTCCAAGTTTTCTTTGAAGCATTGCATTTGTTTGTCTTTAGGAACATTTTTGCAAACTTCAAACATTGGTTTATCTTCAATCACAGCAAAAGGTACATCAATAGCAACTTCTTCTTCTTGAGGAGTTTCAATTTTTTGTACAGCTACTACTTCTTCTTTTTTACTGGTTTCAGTACTACCGATAATTTCGTCCTTGATATCAGTTTTGTTGTCTACCACTTCCACTTCTTGTACAACAGCAGGAGCTGGTGGTGGTGGTGGTGGCGGTGGAGTATCAGGGTTCTCCATTACGAATTGTTCTTGTTCTTCGTCGAGATTTTTGTCGGCATCGGATAAGGTAACTTTATCTGGACCTTTGTCTTCGCGAGTGTACTCAAAAGCGAAAAGTGAGAGTCCAGAAACAAGAGCAAATCCTATTGCGAAGAACAATCCACTGCTTTTAGCCAAATCGGCTTTTGGATTTTTTTTAGGTTGCATAATGATTTTCTTTTTAAAAGGTTACTAAATATACTTGAAAGAAATTATTTAAATAATTCTTTATATTTTGCTATAAATAATAGAGCAACAATTGTGCCAAATGCATTGAAAAGCATATCTATAGGGTCTGCACTACGGGTGGTGGTGAGCGCACCTTGCAAAAACTCCATTGTAGCCCCTAATACAAGGGCAGTAATAAACGCCCATAGGTATACTTTTTTTATAGATTGTACCCATTGAGTTTCTTTGCCAAAAGAAAGTACAAACAAGCTGGTATATCCAAAATAAAACCCAAAATGCGCAATCTTATCAGCATAAGGAATGCGTGGAGGTTTGGGTATTTCGTTAGAGGAGATGAGACTTAAGCTGATAACTGCTATTGTCCAAATCACCCATAATAGCGTGTATTTATGAGTTTTAAGCATTAATAAGTTTTTGATAATCACTTGCTGAGAGCAGGCTATCCCATTCTTCTGGTGTTGTGATTTTTATTTGTATCATCCAGCCCTCACCATAAGGGTCGGCATTTACCATTTCAGGTTTTTTAACTAAGGCTTCGTGAAAGCTGAGTACTTCACCACTCATCGGCATAAAGAGGTCGGAGGTAGTTTTGATAGCTTCAACAGTGCCAAAGATAGTGTCTTTAGCTAAGGTATCACCTATAGTCTCTACTTCAACATACACAATATCACTGAGTTGCTGTTGAGCGAAATCGGTGATGCCCACTGTAGCAATATCGCCTTCAAGGCGTGCCCAAATATGGTCGGGGGTGTATTTTAGTTCAGGAGGAAACTCCATAAAAGTAATATTTTTTTAAAAACGAGCCAAAGGTAATATGTTTTTTTTAAACTGCCAAATTTTTCTTAAAAAAGTTTCTAAAAGGAAAGAAAGAGGCTAGTAAAAATGTCCTAAAAAAAGAAAAAATATGCAGCACCTTAAACTAAAATTGTTATTCGTACCTTGTCAATTGTTCATTGTCAATTATTTTACTATCTTTGTCCCCAAAAAAATAACGTTATGAAAAACAAAGCTCTTACATCATTCATTTTTTTAATGTTTGTTGGTGGACTTTCTGCTCAAAATAAAGATTTAGTGGGAAGTTACAAAGGTAGAGGAGGAGGAATTTTTCTCTTTCCTAACAAAATGTTTGCGCTATATGGGTATATGACTATGATCCCAGGTACTTATGAAGTGCTTCCCGATGGAATGGTACTCTTTAAACCTAAGAAGAGTCCTCTCTTTTTAGTTTATGGCAATCACAACAAAAACTTAAAACCTGATGAGGTACGTATTCGATTTGCTAACTTTGAAGATGGAAAAAATTATCTTCAGTATGAGAACGGCAAAACGTTCTCGGTGTTCAATGAGAATCCTAATTGTTTACCAAGTCGTTACGTACATACATTTAGTAAAAAAGAGATAGGCAATAGCCTAACACTTATTGCTGATTTTTCAAATGAGTTGCCTTTGCTAACACAAGGACTTAAAAATACAGCTCGTTTTACTTTGAATGACAATAATGATTTTCTCATTTGGTATGGCGAGCGTTCTCATTATCAACTTGATGGAGCAGGAGCTTTGGTAGAAAAAGAAGGGCATACTTGTTTGATTTTTATCAATATGGGAACACTTGAACAGAATCAAGAAGCTGTAAAAAGTATTAAAAAGCAAATAAAAAAAATACCTATAGAGGAACTTAGTGAATTCGCCTTTGCTAAAGAAGACGAGGATGAAGTTGATAAAGAGCTGGAAGAAATGCTTCGATTTGATGTATTAAACGATCCTCAAGCAATGTATATGGAGCTTAAAGATGAGACAGTTTTGTCTAATATTGAAGACTCTTTTTTGCAGTATGACCCCTCTAAAAATGTTTATAAAGATCCTTATAACAATATTGAGTATCACAAGTTTAAAATATTAGAACTGCAACAAAGTACTACAGATCTTAAAAAGCTGAAAATAGAGCCTCAAACTATTTTTCACTACCAGTGTGAGCAACCTTCAGAACGCCGAATTTATGGCGAAGCAAATTAAATTTGTTCATTGTTGATTGTCAATTGTTAATTAATTCATATCTTTGCCCTCTGAAAATAAACCAAATTAATAGTTAAGTCTATGGAATATTTAGATTTTGAACAGCCAATCAAAGAGTTAGAAGAACAAATGCAAAAGTGTCAAACCATTGGGAATGAAAGTGATGTGGATATGACCGACGCTTGCAAAAAGATAGAAAAAAAACTCAACCAAGTAAAAAAAGAGATTTACGGTAACCTCACAGCTTGGCAACGAGTACAAATCTCTCGCCATCTTGAGCGTCCTTATACCTTGGATTATATTAAGGCGCTTGCTGGTGATACATTCTTAGAATTACACGGCGATCGCAATGTGAAAGACGATAAAGCGATGATAGGAGGCTTTGGCAAAATAGATAATCAAAGTTTTTTGTTTATTGGTCAGCAAAAAGGCTCAAACACAAAAATGCGCCAATATCGCAATTTTGGTATGGCTAATCCTGAAGGCTACCGCAAAGCCCTTCGTTTGATGAAACAAGCCGAAAAATTTAATATTCCTGTAGTGTGCTTTGTGGATACCCCAGGCGCTTTCCCAGGTATTGAAGCCGAAGAACGCGGACAAGGGGAAGCTATTGCGCGTAACCTCTTGGAAATGTCGCGACTCAAAGTGCCTACTATCGTGTTTATCATAGGTGAAGGTGCCTCAGGAGGTGCCTTAGGTATCGGTATTGGCGATAAGGTATATATGCTCGAAAATACTTGGTATTCAGTAATATCACCAGAATCTTGCTCTTCTATTTTATGGCGTAGTTGGGAGTATAAAAAAGAGGCTGCCGAAGCCCTCAAACTCACCGCTCCCGATATGAAAAAACTCAAACTCATCGACGAAATCATCAAAGAACCTCTTGGAGGAGCTCATCACGACCGTGAAGCTATATTCAACACCGTGCGTAAAGTGATTCTCGACGCCTATAAAGAACTCAAAAAACTTCCTGCCGACCGCTTAGTCGAAAAACGTATGAACAAATATCTCAATATGGGAGTATATAAGGAGTAGTAAAAAAGCTAAAAATATGACTACAGCAGTTTTACAAAATGATTTGTATTCATCATTTGGTGTGATTAATTCATTTCCTATAAGTGAATATCAACACACTAACTATAATGATTATGCTTTATCAGTATTAGAAAAAACAGATAAAAAATTAGACGGTTATATTTCTAATTTTTGGAAAATACCTTTTATTCAAAAAGAAATGGACTACAATGCTCTTGTTGATAGTTTACCCTTATTTGATTCTCTTAGAGATATGACCTTACAAACAAATATTTCAGATGTAATACGTCAGTCAGCGCTTCATATACTAAATAAGGCTTTAGAATACAGAACAATGCTCATTGATTATTTTCAAGAGAGAGAAATATTTTTGAGCAATGCTAAACGTATAGCTGCACCAGTGATGGAAAAGTATTTAGAAAATGAAGTGTAGGCAGGGTGATATTATTGAAATAAACTTTCATTTTCCAGATGTAGGTTTTAAACCTCATTTTGCAATTGTAGTATCTAATGATGAGTTGCAGGAAATAGAAGGATATATTTATGTAGTACTTATTTCCTCAAAACAACATAATCCAGAATATTCATATACACTTACTAAAGAGATGACCTCTTATAACTTTGATAAACAGAGCTATGTAAAATGTCAAATTCTTGAGTTAAGTACAAGTAGAGATATTATTAAAAGGGTAGGAAGTATCAAACGAACTTATTTATTAGAAATCCAACAGAAAATCATACAATCTATTTTTTAAGAATGATGAAACACTTATTTCTTTTGTGTATTAGTCTATTATTGTCTGTATCTGTATATGGGCAAAAAGATAGTGAGAACTACATCAAAGCAGGGAAACCTGTGTTTGTGATAGCTAAAAGGAATAATTGTAGGATATTATCAGAAAATATTGATCGAGAGAAAACCGAATTGGAAACTAACTTTAAGTTGCTAAATGTAGAAGTACGCGAAGTTCTTTCGTTGAAAAAAGGTGAGGGGATACAGTTTGAAAATGAAGCACATACAACTGTTTATATAGAAGGAGATAATAATTTGGGAGATAATTGTACTAAAGTTATCTTTTGGGATGGAAAATCTACTTCTGATCCCATTGTTTATAAAGGACTTTATCTTTCAACAGAATATTTTTCTCCTAAACTGCTTAAAAAGAAACTCAATCTACTTATTACACTTATTTCTTGAGTAAATTGGAGGAGTATAAGAACAAAGAAGAGAAAATCACTTCTCATTTTAAAGGAGTTTCTGATAGATTTGTTTATTATGAACTTGTTAAAGAAATAAACTATAGTAATTTTATGAGTTCTTATGAACTTTTGCCTGTTAATACAAAAGGAATTAAGGTGATTCAAGTAAAATGCAATGGAAAAAATAATAGTCGAACTATCTATCTTAATGAAAAGGGGCAACTTATTAAAAGAAGGTCTTTTTTTGAAGATGGTGAGGAGTCATCAATAAATGAATATGTTTATGAAAATGGATTATTGCGCAAAAAGATACAAAAATCAAATAAGGGTGCTATAGATGAAACCTTGTATGCTTATAATGATAATGAGATTTTTGCAAAAGCTATATCCAAAGATAATCCGCCTTTTGAGAATTATTACAATTGTAATTACGCTCAACTCAAAGAAGATTTTTTAGATTTATATATAGTACACTTTTCAACTTTTGATTATTCAGTAAATGAAAGAGCCGCTGTTATTAAGCAAGGAAATCTTATTGTTAATAAAGAATTAGATCTTACTATTCATCTTTCAAGGACTAAGAACTATTTACCGATCACTTATAAATACAAAAGTAAGGAAGGTAAAATAATAGCAAAACAGCCTACTCTTTGGGAAAATATTTTTGAAGGAGAAAAAACAGAGTATCATTGGGATAACAACCAGCGTATTAGCAAAATTGTAATTACTGAAGGAAAAGAGAAAACAGTTTATACGTATGAGTATGAAATGTATTAAACTTATGAAACACTTACTTTTTTTATGTCTTACCGTCTTAATGTTAGTGCCTGCTCACGCCCAAAACGACGATGAAAACAATAATTTTATAGCAGCAGGACAACCTATTTTTATTATTGTAATAGGAGAATATTGTGGTATTCCTAACAATCTTGGCACACGTGAAGAAGCTGAGTTAGCGAAGAATTTCAAATCTATAAACCCCAAAATACGTTACGCTTGGATCAGTACACAGCCTTTAACTTTTGATAATTACAAACACTCTACTATTCATTTTGATAATGAAGAGGGTAAAGGCTGTGTGCGAGTGGTTTATTGGGATGGTAAAAAAAGTTCTACTCCCTTACTGTACAATGATTTAGTAGGGGCTACTGAATATTTTTCACCTAAACTACTCAAAAAGAAAGTTGAATCAAGCTATTATACCGAATTTCAAAAACGTTTAAAGCACTTTCAACAGAAAAAAGAACATCTTACATCGCGCTCCAAAGAAGTATCAGATAGATATGTGAAAGATGTGTTGATCAATCAAACCTTGATGCTCTCTCCTGTTTTTTCTTTAAATTTAAAAAATGTCAAGCGCATTACAGTAAAAGAAAACAAACAAGTGCAAATGCGACTCTGTCTCAATGAACAAGGATTGCTATCTCGTATAGAGCGACAAGATGGCGAAGTATATATGGAATGTAAATATGAAGACGGATTATTGCGAGAACTCGTAGAATATCAGTCAGATGCAGAACCTCTCACTACTACTCAATATCTGTATAACGACAACGAAATTTTTAAGAAAGTTGTAAAAGAGGAAACACCTCCGTATGACGGTAAGCATTTCTATTACAGTTGTGATTATTACCAATTGCAAGATGATTTTTTAAATTGCTATAGAACAAATTTTTCCACCGATACTTGGTCAATTTATGAAAACATAATCAAACGTGAAGGTAATAAAATTATTGATGAAGATGACCTAAATAAAACGGTATACACACTTTCTAATACTAAAAATCACCTACCTATCACTATAACTTTTGGTAAAGAAGATGGTGAAAGAGGTCAAGGAAAGTTTATCCAAAAAAATCCCCTTCTTTGGGTTTTTGAAAGTTATAACCAAACAAATAAATTCCATTGGGATAAACAAGGACGTGTAATAAAAATAGAATCTAAACGTAAGGATATGGAAGATTCAGAAGATGTTACCTACTATTTCCAATATGAAATGTATTAACTAACCACTAACTATTAATCATTAAACATTAATCATTAAAAAAGATGTTATCAGAACAAGAAATCATTCGTAGAGAAAAACTCTCTAAATTGAAAGAATTAGGGATTAATCCATATCCCGCTCCATTATATCCTGTCGATACTACCTCTAAGGATGTAGCCGACCGTTATGAAGAAGGCAAGCAAGTAGTGGTTGCTGGTAGGTTGATGTCCTTGCGCGTACAAGGAAAAGCGTCGTTTGCTACTTTGCAAGACAGCGAGGGCACAATGCAGTTGTATTTCAATCGCGATGAGATGTGCCCTGAGGAAGATAAAACGCTCTACAATGAGGTGTTTAAAAAACTCCTCGATTTAGGTGACTTTATAGGGGTAGAAGGTTATTTATTCATCACCAAGATGGGTGAAAAAACAGTAGCCGTTAAGAATTTTACCCTCTTATCTAAAGTATTGCGCCCTCTGCCAATGCCCAAAGTAGATGCCGATGGCAAAGTGCACGATGCCTTTACCGACCCTGAACAACGCTACCGTATGCGCTATGTAGATTTGGTAGTAAATCCCCAAGTGAAAGAGGTGTTTATCAAACGTACAAAGCTGTTCAATGCGATGCGACAGTTTTTTAATGAGGCAGGTTATTTGGAAGTAGAAACACCTATATTGCAAGCTATCCCAGGGGGAGCTAGTGCGCGTCCGTTTATCACTCACCACAATGCGTTGGACATTCCGCTCTATATGCGTATTGCCAATGAACTCTATCTAAAACGTCTTATTGTGGGTGGTTTTGATGGAGTGTATGAGTTTTCTAAAAACTTCCGTAACGAGGGAATGGATAGAACTCATAACCCAGAATTTACTGCGATGGAAATCTATGTGGCTTATAAAGATTACCACTGGATGATGAACTTCACCGAGCGTTTGATCGAACATTGCGCTATGGCAGTAAATGGTACTACTAAGGCTACTTTTGGAGCCCATACAGTAGATTTCAAAGCTCCCTATCCTCGTATTACGATGACCGAGGCTATCAAACAATTTACAGGTTTTGATATCACAGGGAAAACAGAAGAAGAATTAAGAACTTTTGCACATTCTATTGGTATTGCAGTAGATGAAACAATGGGCAAAGGCAAGCTCATAGATGAGATATTCGGCGAGAAATGCGAAGGCAACTTTATTCAGCCTACTTTCATCACCGATTATCCTAAAGAGATGTCACCTCTTACCAAAGAACACCGTGACAATCCTGCACTTACTGAGCGTTTTGAACTAATGGTATGTGGTAAAGAGATTGCTAATGCCTATTCTGAGCTCAACGACCCTATCGACCAGCGCGAGCGCTTTGAAGAGCAATTGCGACTCTCAGAAAAAGGTGATGATGAGGCTATGTTCATCGACCAAGATTTCTTGCGCGCTCTTGAATATGGTATGCCACCTACCTCAGGTTTAGGTATCGGTATGGATAGATTGATTATGTTTCTAACCAATAATGAGAGCATACAAGAAGTGCTTTTCTTCCCACAAATGCGTCCTGAAAAGAAAGGCGTAGAACTATCAGAAGATGAAAAAGTAGTATTTGAACTACTAAAAACATCAGAAAAACTTCTTTTAGATGCTCTTAAAACACAAACTGCTTTCTCTAACAAGAAATGGGATAAAGCTATCAAAGGGCTTACTAGCAAGAAAGTTGCTAAAGTAGTAAAAGAAGGAGAAGAACTGTTCGTAGAATTAGCAAATTAGTCAATTTGTCAATTAGCAAATTATAGATGCCAAAGGTTGTGTTATAATCTTTGGCTTTTTCTTTTAAAATATAGTAATGAATATCACCGAGAAATTAGCCTATAAAGAAAGACTCATCACGCGAGCTAAAATGATTTTAGCACAAGGGAAATACCCTGCTGAACTCCTTGAACAGATTAAAGACGAACGTTTGCTCAAAGAGGTAATGAAAGAAATGATGCCCTCAGCAGGAACAGCTTATGAGTTTTTAAACGATGAAGAGAAACAACAACGTGACCGTTTGTTGGCTCTAAATATAAAGTTTAGAGATTATTTATATGGATTTATGTTGTGCAAAAATATAGGTTATTTTCTGCTCATCACGGGGGTATTGATAGGGATTACTGCTGTGATGCAATTCAATAACAATGGTATTTTTGGTGTATTGAGCTTGCTAAATGGTGTTTTGCTATTGTATTTGGTAACTAAAAAAAAGAAATTATTGCACTACCGTTGGCAGTTATTTTATGTATTTCTTTTGTTTTATGTTATAGAACTTATTGTATGGCAAGTTCCCTCTCCTTTTTTGTATTTTATTGATAACGATGTACTTGCTTCAAGATATGAAGCCAAAATGAAGTTGGTAAATTTAGCAACTCCATTGGTTTATGAAGGGGTAAGGTTAGCAGCGCTTTT
Source organism: Capnocytophaga sp. oral taxon 326 str. F0382 (assembly GCF_000318295.1). Taxonomy (NCBI): domain Bacteria; kingdom Pseudomonadati; phylum Bacteroidota; class Flavobacteriia; order Flavobacteriales; family Flavobacteriaceae; genus Capnocytophaga; species Capnocytophaga sp. oral taxon 326. The sequence goes on along the minus strand of NZ_KB291432.1, from coordinate 38,926 downwards.
AGGAATTTATAAAGGGTTGAAAAGAATCAACGAATTTTTCAATTGTCAATCGAAAAATCATCTACTACTTTTGTAGAATCCAAAGAAAGCAATATAACCATAGCACGCTACTAAGGTGAGAAATGCTAAGCTAAACCCTATGCGATCAGTGAAAAAACCAAATAGGATAGGTACTAATCCGCCGCCTACAATCATAGTACATAATAGTCCAGAAGCCTGAGCTTTCAATTCGTCAATCCCTTCAGAAGCTAAAGCAAAAATAGTAGGAAACATAATAGAATTGAAGAATCCTAGCAATAATAGGCTCAGCATCGAGAAAAGCCCTCCTGTATTGATGGCTATCAAAATGAGTACAACGTTACATAAGCCAACAATCATCAGCATTTTAGCTGGAGACAAGTGTCTACTGAGTTGTGCTCCTATAAATCTTCCTACCATAGCACCTCCCCAATAGAAACACAAAAATATGGCAACCATAGCCTTAGGATCGGCATTGATAAGGTCTGGTTTGTTAAAAATGATTCCCAAAGCTTTCCACATAGGTCCTCCTATAGGGCATTGTGATATTTCAGCCATATTTATTTCTACCAAATAGTTGATAGCAAAACTTCCTATAGCTACTTCAGCTCCTACATATAGAAAAATAGCAATAGCTCCTAAAAGTAAAGGCGTTCTTTTTAACAATGAAAAATAACTTTTTTTATCAACCACCTCTTCTTCTGTGGTGTGACAAGGTAGTTGTGCAATGCCAAATACAACAGCTAAAGCAATCACTATAAGTGAAATATATAAAAAAGGAGTCTGTATAGTTAGTGCTTCCGATTGTAGATACATATTTCGTTCTAAAGGATCTAACGATCGTATTTCACCAGACGTTTTTACTTCGTCTTTCAACAAGTAAACTGCCCCGATGATAGGTGCAAAAGTAGTTCCTAAAGCGTTAAATGCTTGAGAGAAAGTGAGTCGGCTGTGAGTAGAATTTTCTTTACCTAAAGCTGCAATATAAGGATTAGCGGCTACTTGTAAGAGGGTGATGCCACTTCCTAATACGAAAATAGCAATCATAAACGCCCAAAAAGAACGCATTTCGGCAGCAGGATAAAACAATAAACACCCTAAAGCTACAATAATGAGCCCTAAGGTAATACTGCGCTGGTATCCTATTTTGCTAAGCGTAACTCCCGCTGGAATTGAAAAGAGCAAATAAGGTAAAAAGAAAAAAAAGAGTATAAATCCTGCTTGAGCGTAATTGAGTTCAAAAATGTCTTTTAGATGAGGAACTAACAATTGTACTAATACAGTAATCCCACCAAATAAGAAAAATAAAATAGCAATAAACACAGACGCTCTAAAACATTTTTTGGTTTTATTCATTATTGGTCAATTTTTAGCCTGCAAATCTACACTTTATATTTAAAGAAACGTTAAAATTTAACAATATATTTTTGTTATAAATATAACTAATGATTGTAAGTTGTTTATTGTCAGAGATTTTTAGAATTTTTATTCTTCTGTTTAAGATTCTTAATTTACTTGTATATTTGTCGTTTGATAACTTGTTGATTTCTTTGTTTATAAAAAAAGCGATAAAAATGTTTGTATTTCATAAAAAAGCACTAATTTTGCCCCTGAAATAAGAAGTGAAACAGCTTTTTGTTTTTTTAGTCACTTTGTGTATGAGCAATCTACTAACCGTCGGCTGAGAAACTAATTAACTAAATATAAATGAAAAGCTGGTTTTTAAATGTCGCAATTTTATTGCTCGCAACAATTACTTATGCCCAAAGTGGAACAGTAACGGGTGAAGTGATTGATGGTGAGTATAATGCACCTCTGATGGGGGCTAATGTATTGGTTAAGGGTACTACCCACGGTGTCTCCACCGATATGCAGGGTAAGTTTTCCTTAAATGTAAATGCCCCTACAGGCACCTTGGAGTTTTCATACCTCGGGTATGTAACCAAGACCGTTCCTTACAAATTAGTAAACGGTAAAGCACACATAAAGGTTACTCTTTCTACCGACCAACAGGCGTTGGGCGAAGTGGTGGTAACCGCTAAAAGTACACTGTTAGACATTGCTAAAGAACGTAAAACACCAGTAGCTGTCTCTACTATTCAAGCTACTGAAATTATCGAAAAATTGGGCACGCGTGAACTTCCTGAAGTACTCAATCGCACGCCATCAGTATACGCCACTAAAGGTGGTGGAGGCTTCGGCGACTCTAAAATCAATATTCGAGGTTTTGATACCAAAAACATTGCTGTAATGGTAAATGGTATGCCTGTAAACGATATGGAAGGTGGTACTGTTTACTGGAGTAACTGGTCTGGTCTTGCCGATGTTACTTCAGCAATGCAAGTACAGCGCGGGCTTGGAGCTTCTAAGTTAGCAATAGCTTCAGTAGGAGGTACTATTAATGTGGTAACACGTGCTGCCGATATGTCCGAAGGAGGAACTGCTTACTTTAGCTATGGTAGTAACCAAGAGTATAAAGGATTAGTTGCTTACAATACAGGTAAGAGCCTTACAGGTTGGTCGGCTTCTGTGTTATTCAGTAAAAATGCCGGACGTAAATACGTAGATGGTACCAAGTTTGATGGCTATAGCTATTATTTTGCTTTAGGCTATGAACCTTCCGATAAACACAGTTTCCAGCTGATGTTTACAGGAGCTCCACAATGGCATCACCAACGCTCTAACAGTCCTTTGTTGTCTGATTATTTACGCTATGGTGATGGTGATGAACCTAATCGCAAATACAATTCAGATTGGGGATACTTAGATGGTGAAGAATATACTATTAAGAAAAATCTATATCACAAACCCGTAGCAATGCTCAACTGGGATTGGAAAATAAGCGAAAGTACTTCACTTAGTACCGTAGTATACGCTTCTTTAGGACGTGGTATGGGCACTAACTCTTTAGGTGAAGCTCACTCTTTCTCTTCAAAAACAGTGAGCGGTACTACATCTTACTCCCTTCAAAAACATTATTTAAATACACTTCGTACTGAAGAAGGTTTGATTGACTTTGACAAAGCAGTACAATATAACAAAGGTCAGGCAGTAAGTGGATTGGAGACTATGCAACACCCTGGTGAAGCAGGTAGAAGTGTAAGAGTAACCGACCCTAGCGGAAAATCAGCAGGCTCTGTAAACCAAGGTTTCATACGCAATGGTTCCGTGAACTCTCACGACTGGTATGGCTTCCTTACTAACTTGCAACACCAAATTAATGATAATTTTACAGCAAATATTGGGTTAGATGGTAGATACTATTATGGCTATCACCACCAAGTTGTTACTGATATGTTAGGAAATAACTCTTATGCCGACAATAAGAATAAGAATCTAAATAATCCTAATGTGGTAACCACCGTTGTTCCCGCTAATGTTTCTTGGAATCCGTTCCAAAAAACAGAGCCTTTAGAAAACCAAATAGGCTATAGCAATGATGGAGAAGTGAAATGGTTTGGTCTTTTCTCTCAGTTTGAATACTCTGATGATCATTTCTCTGCCTTCATACAAGGAGCTACTTCGATACAGTCCTACCAGCGTATAGATAGTTTTTTAAAACCAGGTACATTAGCTATTACAGGTAAACCTGAAACTGCTATGAGTACTAAAACAGGTTTCAAAGATATCGTAGGTTATAATATCAAAGGTGGTATAAATTACAATATCAACGAACATCACAATGTGTTTGCAAATGTAGGATATTACTCTAAACAACCATTGTTTGATGCTGTATATCCTAATTACCGAAACTTCTTAAACCCTTCTCTTACTAATGAAAAAATTTTTGGAGTAGAACTCGGTTACGGGTTTAAATCAAGTTTTTTGAATGTCAATTTGAACCTATATCACACTTCTTGGAAGGATCGTTATTTACGCAAATCTAATAACCTTAAAAATAATACAATTCGTGCTTATGCAAATATCTTAGGTATTGAAGAAATTCACCAAGGTATAGAACTTGAAGCAAATGCTAAAATCAATGATTATGTAAGGGTAAATGCTTCTCTTTCATTAGGTGATTGGTACTATAAAGGAGATGCTTCTGGTAATCTTACTAATGAAAGCAACGAAACTATCGATGATCAAGGAAATGTAGTACCAGCAGGTAGTGCTAGCCAAGTAAAACTTTTCTTAGACAAAGTGAAAGTAGGTTCTACCGCGCAAACAACTGCTTCTTTGGGTCTAACTATACTACCACCTATAAAAGGACTTAAATTCGATGTTGATTGGCGTTACGTAGATGATCTATATGCGAATTTAAATATTTCTAATTTCAATAAAAAAGTTGAAGCTGAAAAAGGTGCTCTCAAATTACCAAGTTATAATCTCTTTGATTTAGGAGCTTCTTATAAATGGCAACTTACCGATAAGCAACGTCTTACTTTCTCAGTGCAAGCTTATAATGTACTTGATACTTACTATATTTCAGAGTCTTATACAAGTATCCACACTACTAATGGTAGTAAAACTTATCAAGATATTGATGTAAGAAACCAAGTATACTTCGGTGACGGTCGTACCTTTAGCTTCGGCGTACGATACAACTTCTAATAAGTTGAAAAATAAAAGAAAAAACTCAAAAGGCTGCCTTTCACTTAGGCAGCCTCTTTTCAATTGATGAATAGTAAATTAGCAAATTGATAATTTTTTCGTATCTTTGCACCATTCTAAATTATTAATTGCTAATCGTTAATTGTTAATTGAAAAATATGTTACTATTTACAAAAAAATATAAATCTATCTATGAAATCTTTGAGGCTTATATGCACTCATCTAACTACGAAGATATAGACTTCGTGTTTGATGTAGTGAACTACTTTCGCCGCAAAAGTAAAGATAAAAAATCTCCTCTCAATATCGATGAGCTCATCTCCGAAATAAAACACGAACCCGAGCGCATCGCTTTCTTCCAAGAAAAACTCCACAATGTATTTGCTAACAAACAAAAAACACTTCTATTCACTGATGCTGGCTTACTCAATAGTGTTTCTTTTTTCAAAGAATTACGCCGCCGCATCAGTAGGCAACTCCTGCCCGATCAGCCTTCACAAGAAAATATTCAATACGTACTAAATCAGATTTTTTACAGCCCTTCCGATGCTAAATGGGTGTTGCAAATCCCGTTAGATAATTGGAAAGAGCTTTTTGATATCCTCACTGTACCTACTTTCTATGAGGATAGTGAAATCAAAGCTACCTCTAAGCAAATTCTTTTGGCAATAATGATTCTCTCACAACGTATGGGAGGATTTGCTTTGCAAACCGATGTACACCGTATGGTGCCTGAATACGCTCACCTAAACAGTCCTTTTATCGCTCTTGACGACGAACTGAACCAACTTGCGCGTACCCTTGATGAAGAAGATAAACCTTACCTTTATATACAAGAACACGAATTAGACTACAAACAACTCAATATCTTAGCTGCCCAATGTGAAGATTTTGTGAACAAAGCCGATGCTAACGCCGAAAAATATGGGGTAACCTTTAGTGTGAACCAAACACTTTTGCTCATCCGTCAGCAGATTAAACGCATCAAACGTCTTTATAACTACTTGTTTATAGAAAAAGAAGTCGACAAGCGCGAAAAAGCAATTGCTTTCTACTTAGATATGGTAAAAACCAACTCTAAGAAAAACAATATTCGCAAATTGGTAAATGATAGTGTTTACAACATTACCTACGAGATTACAAATTATACCGGTAAAACGGGGGAACATTACATCACTTCCACAGGTAGGGAGTATTTCAAAATGCTCAAAACCGCTTTATGGGGAGGGGTAATTGTGAGTTTTATGTGTTTGGTAAAACTCTATATGTCTATGGTACCTGACCAAAGTGCGTTTTTCCGCGCTTTAAACTATAGTTTTAACTATGCTATTGGTTTTGTGATTATTTACCTCACAGGATCTACTTTGGCTACCAAGCAGCCTGCAATGACGGCTTCTACTATTGCCAAAACCTTAGAAAACCTAAACGATAACGACGATAAACAAAAACGCCGTCAATACACTGAATTCTCAGCGCTCTTCACGCGTTTATTCCGTTCGCAGTTCATTGCTTTTGTAGGTAATGTGTTTGGGGCTTTCCCCGTGTCAATGCTTTTGGTGATAGGAATGAGTTATTTACAAGGGTATAATATTGCCACTAAAAAGGGGTTACATTTGTTAGAAGATCTCAATATATGGCACTCACCAGTATTTTTACACGCTTGTATTGCTGGGGTATTTTTGTTTTTATCGGGTATTATTGCTGGTAATGTTGCCAGTGTGAACAACTTCAACAACTTCTATTACCGCCTATCCGAGCACCCTTTCCTCAAAGGATTCTTTGGCAAAATGCGTATGCAACGCGTTGCCAATTGGATGCAAAAAAAGTGGCCAAGTATTGTTTCAAATATTTGGTTTGGAGTGTTTATGGGGAGCGCTTGGGCTGTAGGTGAGTTCTTTGGTTTGCCTATTGATATACGCCATATCACTTTTTCAAGCGGTAATTTCGCTTATGGCTTGTATGGTATGAATTTTATCATCAGTTTAGAAAATATCCTTTGGTGTGTTTTTGGAATAGGTATCATTGGTTTAGGGAATTTTATAGTGAGTTTTGGTCTGTCGTTGTGGATAGCCTTGCGCTCTCGTGAAGTTCCAGCTTCCGAGCTCAAATACTTAGTTAGGTGTGTATGGCAAGCCTTCAAAGAACGCCCCAGAGCTTTTTTCTTCCCCGTAAGAAATAAAAAATCCTAACCCCTGACCCCTACTCCGGCATTGCCTTCCACTGCTGGATATGGTAATTGTATAAAAATACAAATAGAAAAGCCCCAGCTAAAAGTTGGTAGTAAAGTGATTGAGAAAATTGGTCGATATCTACTTTTAGCAAAGCAATGGTGAAAATAGCAGCAGGGAAGAGCAATAGGCTGAAACAAATGAGAATACCACTGTAGAGTTTGGGAAGCAAAGGTGCACCTATAACCGAGGCTATCGCTACAGCAAAGTAAGCGAATAGATATATCCATAAAACTAACTGAAAATCAATATCACCTACAATAGCAATTATAATGCATAACATTGCTAAAATGAGTGCTAAAACACTGGTGAAAACAATGGTGAGTAGGAAAGTTCGCAATTTGGTAATATACACACAGAAGATAATGAGTGCAATCCCTAAGGCAAAAAGTGAAAAAGGAGCTTTGGTGATAAACAAATGAATATTAGTTAAATCACTATTCTCGATGCCTACAAAAGAAGAAGTACATAACACTCCTAAAGCGTATGATGCCGGCAAACCAATCACACTGAGCGTTACAAGAAAAAAGAGTACAAAAGTTCCAAACAACTTTAGCGGACTGTTAGGATAAAACCAATTAAAGGCATTGAATCTGTACAAATCCATCAGCCATTTTACAAAGAAGACGATAAGTCCAATGCGATAGATTTCAAACGGAAGTGCCCAAAAGTCTTCAACAAATCCCATTCCTCCTCTGTTAGAAGCAATAAGTCCTAACAAAAAGAATAACAAATGCGCGCCAAGAGCTACAATTAGCATTGGCACTGCTCGCGTACTCCAAATTAATGGATAATGTTCTAAAAGATACTTTTTCAATTGATAATCAACAATTAATAATTAATAAAATCTGCCTCTTGCCTCTTGCCTCCTGACACCTGACTCCTGACCCCTGACACCTATTCCGGCACTGCTCTCCATTGGTGCAGTACAGGAGCGTATAACAATATGAAAAGGAAATTAGACAAGAGTACCCCATAATTCAATACAGGCATATTGTCAAAAGTCTCTTCTTTGAAAATTAATAAGATAGCTCCGTAAAGGGCAGGGGTAAAGAACAACAATGAAAAGTTGATGAGAATCCCCGAAAAGAGTTTGGGCATTGTTGCTAAATTAGTGACAACTATCAATATAGCAATAAAAGGAATTGCCACATACATCCAAACAACAAGTAAAAAAAACAAATTGGCATCAGAAAAAATACTGAATAAAAATGCCGACACCATCCCTAACGCAAGTGATAATACCCCCGAAAATACAATTGTAAGCAATAAGGTTCTAACCTCAGTAATCCGTACACAAAGCACTAACAGTGAGATAAAAAGCGATGCGATGAGCAGCCCTTGCACAATAATTCCTTCCTCAGCGCTATAAAACGGTCTATCAATCACAAGTAAGTGCGTTTTTTCACCAGCCATAAACGAAAGAGAGAAAGTGAGTACCGCAAATATAATTATAAAGTATTGTGTATATAAACCGAGTAACTTCAGCTGATTGCTGGGGTAAAAATGTTTAAAAGCATTGTTTTTAGAGAGTTGCATTAGCCAGAACACTAATAGCAAGATACTCACAATAAGGTGTAACAAAAAAGGAAGAGGGAAAAATTCTTCTCCTATGGTATAAACTCTTTCATATATACTGCCTTTATCAACGATATAGCCCAACAGAAAGAAAAAAACGTGTCCGCAAACAGCGAGACCTAACATTGGCAACAGCTTAGTGTTCCAAATCAATGGATAATTTTCTAATAAATATTTTTTCAATTTACAATTAATAATTAACAATTCATAATGTACACCCCTGACCCCTGACACCTAACCTCTACTCCGGCATTGCCTTCCATCGTTTGATA